>JAFAWI010000021.1 GCA_019241915.1 Alphaproteobacteria bacterium | reverse complement strand
CCGCGCGCGTTGGCGGCCTTATAGTCCGCCTTGGCGTCGGCGTCTTCGGCCAGCGCCATCTCGTGCCCGTACCATGTCTCGGTGAACCGGTTGGCGAGGGCGCGGCCGGTAAACGGATGCGGCCAGGGAAAATCGCGCCCGACATCGAACAGCGTGCTGCGCACCGTCTCGTCGCCGCCGGTCGCGACGAGTTGCGCCTTGGCGGTCTCCCCAACCAGCGACTCTTCGGAGACGTGAAACCGCGTCCCCATCAGCACGCCGTCGGCGCCGAGCATCAGCGCGGCAGCCAGCCCTCGCCCGTCGGCGATCCCGCCGGCCGCCACCACCAGCGCGTCCGACCGCACCTCGCGCACGAGATCGACCACCGCCGGCACCAGCGGCAGCGTGCCGCGACGCGCGCCGTGACCGCCCGCCTCAGCGCCCTGCGCGACGATGATATCGGCGCCGAGCGCCAGCGCCGAGCGGGCCATCGCCAAGTTCTGCACCTGGCAGATGACCGGTATGCCGGCGTCCTTGACCTGCGGGATAAACGGCGAGGCATCGCCAAACGAAAACATCATCACCGCCGGCGAGCGCGCCAGCGCCACCGCCAGGTTTCCCGGGCGCTTCGCCAGACCCCAGGTAATAAAGCCGCATCCGACCCGCTGGTTTCCCGCCGCGGCGAATTGCGGCAACAGCCAGGTGTCGGGGTCATTGAGCGCGCCGCCGCCACCGATCAGCCCCAGACCGCCGGCGCCGCTCACCGCCGCGGCGAGCGCGCCGCCCGCCGTGCCGCCCATCGGCGCCGACAGGATCGGGTGGCGAATACCGAGCCGCTCGGTCAGCCGTGTCCGCAGCGCCATCGCCGCCTCCCTGTCTTGTTGCTTGATTTAGTACGATTTCCCAACCGGATAGGTGTCGAACTTGGGTACGGCCGGGTCGAAATGGTCCCAGGGCTGCGCGCTTTTGGTGAAGATGTCGGCGTCGGGCTTGAAGAAGCTCGGGTCGTCGAAGGTCGTGACCCGCAAACCCACGAGATCGGGCCGGGTGGCCACCTGCACGCAGAGCGGTGTGCCGCAATCGCCGCAGAACACGCGGCTGATCTCGTTCCCGGCATCGGATTTCGCGATGTATGTCTTCGGTGCGCCCTTGGTGATGCGGAATTGGGCCGACGGCATGCGCACCGCCGCGACATGCGCGGCGCCACTCGCGCGCTGGCAGTCGCGGCAATGGCATTGCAACGAGAACAGCGGCTCGCCGCCGGCCTCGTAGCGCACCGCGCCGCACAGGCACCCGCCGGCCCTTACGCTCATGCCCCGCTCCCGTGCTCCGCTCGCCGCGATGATCGGCTCGGCCTCCTTGTAAGCCAACCCCACAGAGCCATGTTTTTTATGTTTTCCACGGAGACCGCTTCGTCGTCTCGTCGGCCTCTCGTCGGCTGTAGATTGGATGCAAACACCAGTCAAACAGCGAACCTTTTCGCGCTTTGGTTAACAAGATCGTCACTTTCCGTGAATAAGGTCGTACCCTGGTCTGCCTGTTGCATAGCGGGCGGTTCCAGGGGGCTTTGCCATGACAGCGCATTCGTTCGACTACGATCTTGTCGTGATCGGCTCGGGGCCGGCCGGCCAGCGCGCTGCGATCCAGGGCGCCAAGATCGACAAGCGCGTCGCGCTGATCGAAAAGACCTCGGTCGTCGGCGGGGTCAGCGTCAATCTCGGCACCATCCCGTCAAAGACGCTGCGCGAAGCGGCGCTCGACCTGAGCGGCTTCCGCTCGCGCGAGTTCTATGGCGCCTCCTACACGGTCAAGGAGAACATCACGATCCAAGACCTGCTGGTGCGCACCAACCAGGTGATCGCGCACGGCATCGACATCGCGCGCCACCAGCTGATGCGCAACCATGTCGAGCTGATCTCGGCAAGCGCGTCGTTTGCCGATCCGCACACGCTGAAGCTCGAAATGGTCGACGGGCGCACCTCGCGGCTGATCACCGCCGATCGGATCGTCATCGCCACCGGCACCGAGACGACGCGCGACAAACATGTGCCGTTCGACGGCAGGCTGATCTTCACCAGCGACGACATGCTGCACCTCGACGAGCTGCCGCGCAGCATCGCGGTCGTCGGCGCCGGCGTCATCGGCTGCGAATACGCCAGCATCCTCGCTGCGCTCGGGGTGCGGGTGACCTTGGTCGACGCGCGCCACCGGCTGCTGCCGTTCATCGATGCCGAGCTCGCCGACGAACTGTGCCACCATTTGCGCGAAAAGCGGGTGACGATCCGGCTCGGCGAGAGCGTCAAACAACTGGAGGTGATCCAGACCGACTCCGGCGAGCGCGTGCGGCTGTCGCTCGACAGCGGCAAGACGATCGTTACCGAAAAGGCGCTCTATTCGGTCGGGCGCACCGGCGCGACCAGCAAGCTCGACCTCGAAGCCGCCGGCCTCCAAACCGACGCGCGCGGCCGGCTCAAGGTCGACGAGCATTTTCGCACCGAGGCGCCGCACATCTACGCTGCCGGCGATGTCATCGGTTTCCCGGCGCTGGCCTCGACGTCGATGGAGCAGGGCCGCCTCGCGGTCTGCCACGCGTTCGGCGTCAAGGCGACGAGCGTCCCCGAGCTGTTTCCCTACGGCATCTACTCGGTGCCGGAAATCTCGATGGTCGGACGAACCGAAGAGGAGCTGACCGAAGCCAGCGTCGCATACGAAATCGGCAAAGCGCGCTACAAGGAGATCGCGCGCGGCCAGATCTGCGGCGATGTGACCGGCCTCCTGAAGCTGATCTTCGAGAGCGAGACCCGCAAGCTGCTGGGAGTCCACATCATCGGCGAGGGCGCGAGCGAGCTGATCCATATCGGCCAGGCAGTGCTCGGCTTTGGCGGCACGATCGACTATTTCGTCAACACCGTGTTCAACTACCCGACGCTCGCCGAGTGTTACAAGGTGGCAGCGTTCGACGGGGTCAACCGCCTGCCGATGTACCACGAGGCGACCGCCGAGCTGGCCCAGGCGGCGGCCGATTAGGTCGCGGCGCCGGCTGCGCCAAAGGCCTCAGGCATTGGGCGCGCGGTATTGGACACCGGCGTCTTTCGCCTTGCGCATCGCCGCTTCGGCTTCGGCGCCAGTCAGCAGCGCCGTCGTCTCAAAGCGGGAAAAGGCGCCGGTGGACGCCGCCTTCATCGAGCACGCCGCAGCCGACACCGCATCGGGAAACTCTGCGATACCGAGCCCATCGTAGTCGCCGAACGCGAAATAATAGCAGTGCAGCTTGCCGCCAAACCCTTCGATCAGCGCCGTGGCCGGCGCGGTGCGATCTTGCGGCTTGTCGACCAGCGCCTTCGCGGTCGCGTCCTTGAACTGCCAGCGGATGAGATAATGCGCCATGATCCGCTCCCGTGTTTCGCGCGTTGCTACGCGCGCACAGTGAAGCCCATCCTGCGTCGAGGCAACCGCCTCGCGATAGCGCTTTGACTTGCACCGGAACGGGTCTAGCGTTCACCCGCCATTTGCAGCGGAGGAACCCCCGATGATCGTCGAATTTCGTACCTATCGCCTGAAGCCCGGCTCGGTGCCGCAGGCCGAGGAGCGGTTCGGCCAGGCCTTGCCGGCCCGCACCAAGCTGTCGCCGCTGGCCGCCTTCTGGCACACCGAGGTCGGCCCGCTCAACCGGATCATCCACGTCTGGCCCTATGACAGCTTTGAGGAGCGCACCCGCATCCGCGCCGAGGGCCAGAAGCTCGAAGGCTGGCCGCCCAACATCCGCGAATTCGTCGAGGAACAGGAGAGCGAGATCTTCATTCCGGCGCCGTTCTCGCCAAAGCTCGAACCGCGCCAGCTGGGCGGCATCTACGAAATCCGCACCTACACACTGGCGCCGGGCGCGATCCCGTCGCAGATCGACCGCTGGTCGACGCAGATCGGCGAACGCACCAACCTGTCGCCGCTTGCGTTCGCCGGGCACTCCGAGCTGGGCGGGCTCAACCGCTGGCGCCACATCTGGGCATACAAGGACGCCAACCACCGCGCCGAAGTCCGCGAGCACGCGCGCAAGGAAGGCATCTGGCCGCCCAAGGGCGGGCAGCCGGGCCAGATGCTGCTCCAGGAAAACATGCTGGTGGTGCCGGCCGCGTTCTCGCCGCTGCGTTAGGTTCGACCATTGGCGAAGCGAAAGAGGCGGCGCCCACGCGCCGCCTCTTTTCGTTCAGCCTCGGTCGCTAGAACCCGCCGCCGAGCGCGCGGTGGCGCAGCAGGTGGTCGGCGAGCACGCAGGCCATCATCGCTTCGCCAACCGGGACGGCGCGAATGCCGACACAGGGGTCGTGGCGGCCGTGCGTCTCGATCTCGACGTCGTTGCCGTCGGCGTCGACGGTGCGCATCGGCTTGAGGATCGAACTGGTCGGTTTGACCGCGAAGCGCACGACGATGTCCTGTCCGGTCGAGATGCCGCCGAGGATGCCACCGGCGTTGTTCGAGAGAAATGCGACCTTGCCGCCCTCCATCCGCATTTCGTCGCCGTTGTCTTCGCCGCCGAGGGTCACGGCGCCAAACCCGGCGCCGATCTCGACCCCCTTGACCGCGTTGATCGTCATCATCGCGCGCGCGAGGTCGCCGTCGAGCTTGTCGTAAACCGGCTCGCCGAGCCCCGCGGGGATGCCGCTGGCGACGATTTCGATCACCGCGCCGGCCGACGAACCCGCCTTGCGCACCGCGTCGAGATAATCGGCCCAGCGCGCCGCCACTGCCGCATCCGGGCACCAAAACGGGTTTCGCGCCGTTTCGGCCCAATCCCATGCCGCGCGGTCTATCGGATGCGGGCCGATCTGCACCAGCGCGCCGCGGATCGCGGCGTCGGGGCCCAACAGGCTCGCCAACGCCTTGCGCGCCACCGCGCCGGCCGCGACACGCGAGGCGGTTTCGCGCGCCGAGGCGCGGCCGCCGCCGCGATAGTCGCGGATGCCGTATTTCTTCCAGTAGGTATAGTCGGCGTGGCCGGGCCGGTAGCGGTCGGCGATGTTGCGGTAGTCCTTGGAGCGCTGGTCGACATTCTCGATCATCAGGCTGAGCGGGGTGCCGGTGGTTTGGCCGTCGAACGTACCACTGAGGATCTTGACCTGGTCAGGCTCTTGGCG
>JAFAWI010000435.1 GCA_019241915.1 Alphaproteobacteria bacterium | reverse complement strand
GTAGATGGCCGGGGTATGCGGCAATGACAAAGAGGAAGCGAACCTAGGCGGCGGCAGCAAGCCGGGTCGCATCGAAGCCGTAGACGCGGGCGGTGTTGCCGCCGACGATGCTGGCCTGCTCGTCGTCCAGCACGCCGGCGAGGATTTGCGCGATGATCCGGCGCGACTCGGGGAAGGTCGATTCGCTGTGCGGGTAGTCGGAGCCCCACATGATGTTGTCGACGCCGATCACGTCGCGCAGCCGGATGCCGATCGCGTCCTCCTGAAAGCTCAGCACGACATTTCGGTGGAAGAAGTCGCTTGGCACCATGGCGTTTTTGAACCGGTAAAGCGCCTCGCCGTGCCGCTCGCGGTAGGTGTAGTCCATCGAGGTCAGCACATTCGGCGCCCAGGACAGCTCGAACTCCACGATCGCCAGCATCAGCTGCGGGTGGCGCTCGAAGACGCCGGAGAAGATCATGTCGCACATCGACAGCGCCGGATAGAACGCCTTGGTCGCGCGGCTGCTGGCGTCGCGCAGCGTGCCGGTGCCGGCGCCGCGGATTTTGCCGGTGCGCCGGGTCGCGGTGTGCAGGCTGAGCGGCATGCCGAGCGACGCGGCCGCGGCCCAGAAGTTTTCGTATTCGGGCTGGTCGTAACGCCGGTCCTCGGCCGGGTACTCGGCGATCATCGCACCGCTGAGGCCGAGGCGCGCGGTGCGCTCCAATTCGCAGGTCGCGTCGGCGACATCGTCGAGGTTGATCATTGCGACGCCCTTGAGGCGCGTCGGGTCGGTGCGGCAGAACTCGGCGAGCCAGTCGTTGTAGGCGCAAAAGATCGCCGACATCAGCGCCGGGTCCGCAACCTTGAAATAGAATAGCCCCTGCGACGGGTAGAGCACTTCGCCGGCGACCCCGTCGAGCGCCATGTCGGCGATGTGCTGGTCGGGGTCATAGCCGCCGCGGTGTACGTCTTCGAAACGGCCGCGCGCCGAGATCGTCTCGGGGGCCTCGAACCGGGCGCCCGCGTTCGAGATCAGACCGATCCCGGAAAGCACCTGGTCGGCCTCGACGACGACATGGTCGCCGCCGTCGATGCGTTCGATCCGTGGCGCGCGGTCGCGGAACGGCCTGTCGATGCGGGTTTGCCAAAGATCGGGAGGCTCGAACACATGTGAATCGGACGAGAGAACCAAGGGCGGCATCCATGACCTCCTGCGCGCCTGATCGCGGCCAGCAGCTTTCGGCGACCGCCGTGCCGTCGTCAAGTCGCGACGCGCCGATCTTGCCCCGCGCCACCCCTGAGATGATGATGCGCCGCAGCCGCAGGCGTGCCGACGACGCGACGAGGAGTTTGAGCGGATGACGACGGCAAGGCCGCCGATACGGCTCGGCTTCTTCACCCGCCTGCTCGACCGGACCGACGCGGCGGAACGTTACCGCCTGGCGACCGCGCAGATCGTCCATGCCGAGCGCTGCGGCTACGACTCGGCCTGGGTCGCGCAGCACCATTTCCACGAGGACGAAGGCGGGCTGCCGGCGCCGTTTGTGTTTCTGGCGCAGGTCGCGGCGCAGACGACGCGGATCCGCCTCGGCACCGGGATCGTCACCTTGCCGCTCGAGCTGCCGATCCGGGTGGCCGAGGATGCCGCGGTGCTCGATCTGATGTCGGGCGGCCGCCTGGAGGTGGGGGTCGGGCCGGGCGGCAACCTCTCGGCCTACAAGGCATTCGACTGCGACAGCGATGAGCGCACGGCATTGTTGGTGCGGCATCACCGGGTATTGCTCGACGCCTGGGCCGGGCGGCCGTTGCCGGGCGGCGACCGGCTGTATCCGCCCAATCCGGCTCTGGTCGGTCGCGTGTGGCAGGCGACCTTCAATATCGACGGCGCGCGGCGGGCCGGGGCGGCGGGTGACGGGCTGATGCTGTCGCGCACGCAGCCGCGCCCGGCGGGGGAGCCGCATCTGTCGCTGCCCGACATCCAGAACCCGATGATCGATGCGTATCTGCAGGCGCTGCCGCCCGGCCGCGCGCCGCGCATCCTCGCCTCGCGCACGGTCTTTGTCGCCGATGATCGGCAGGAGGCGCTGGAGCTTGCCGAGGCGGGCCTGGCGCGGCTGCGCGAACGGTTTGCCGCGATCGGGCGGTCCGGATTTGTCGACGGGATGTCGGTGCACGACCAGATCGCGGCGATGGACATTCATATCGGCACGCCGGACGATGCGATCGCCTCGTTGCGCGCCGACACCACGCTCGCGCGCGCAACCGACTTGACCGTGCAGTGCCATTCGATCGACCCGCCGCATCGCTTTATCCTGCGCTCGATCGAGCTGGTGGCGGAGGCGGTGGCGCCGGTCCTCGGCTGGGTGCGGGACGAGGGCAGCGCGGTCGAGCGAGTGGCGTGACGCAGCGTAGGGGACGGCAAGGCAATGCAAACCGACGTTATCGACCGGCTGGTCGGGATCGAGCCCGGGTCTCCGCTGGATGCGATCCGCAACCGGCGCCCGGTCGCTCGCGAGCAGGCGCAGGCGAGCTACCGCGCGTTGTTCGCACCGCAAAGCGCGGTCGAGGTGAGCCTGACCGAGCGGTTTGCGGTGGCCGCCTTTGTCGCCGGGCTGCACGGCGACGCCGAGACGGCCGTCTTCTATCGTGCCGGGCTTGCCGATAGCGGGGCGGCGGCCAATTTGCGGCAGGCCGTTGACGCGGCGATCGCGGCAGCCGGGGGGCAGGGCCCATACGGCGCCTTTCCGGCGGGCCCGCTAAGCCGCGAGGATAGGCACGGACCGATCTACCGCGTCGCAGCGGAAACCGGTCAGGCGCTGGGGAAGCGGCTGGCGGCGGCGTTCGAGCACATGCACCTGCTGGTGTTCCACCCGCGCGATGCGACGCCGGCCGCGCTGC
>JAFAWI010000268.1 GCA_019241915.1 Alphaproteobacteria bacterium | reverse complement strand
CTTGAATTGCGAATGGCCCGCCATCCGATACGATTCCCGTCACAGCCCCTTGGTTCAGCCGCAATGCGCCGGAAGCCGCGTCTCCCCAAGACGCGCTCCAGCGCGGTTAACAACCCAATATGGCAGGATTGGGGCGCCCGGGCGAAGCCCGCCGCCGCGCCTCGCGCAGCACGGGAGGTTGCGGCACCGCCGGCACGCAGCCGAGCCGGCGAAAACCGATCCGCGATTCGCGAATGCCGGAAGTGTAGGGCGGAAAAGCGAAGCGCCTTCCGCCCTCGCTCGGCGCAGCGGATTACGCTGCGCTCATCCGCCCAACAAATGAATTATGCGGCGCCTTCGCCGGCTTCGTCGCCGCCGTAGCGGGCGGCGAGGGCGACGACCTCCTCGGGCGCGATCTTCTTGAACAACGGCGGCGGCACCGAGAAGGCATGCCCGGCGGGCAGAGCCGCCAGTTCGGCTGCGGCGTCGTTGGGCCAGTAATCGTCGCCGACCGTCACGCCGAGCGCTTCACGCAGGCGGGCACACGTGTCGGGGATGATCGGCGAACCGAGGATCGCGTAGAGCCGCGCGAGGTTGATCGCGGTGCGCAGGATGATTGCGGCGCGGTCCTTGTCGGTCTTGATCGCGGTCCACGGCGCGGCGCGGTCGATGTAGACGTTGCCGAGCACCCACAACTCGCGCAGCGCCTCGGCGGCGCGCCGCAGCTGCATCGCACCGAGTGCGGCGGTGTAGCGGTCGAGCGTTGTCTGTACGCTCGCCGTCAGCTCGCCTTCCATGGGGCCGGGCTTGCCGCCAGCGGGCACCGCGTCGCCAAAGCGGGCGCTGCAGAAGCGCAGCGTACGGTTGACAAAGTTGCCGAACGTGTCGGCAAGGTCCTTGTTGCAGACGCCGGCGAAGCCGCCGAAGGTGAACGAGGTGTCGTCGGTCTCGGGCGCGTTCGCCAGCAGCCAATAGCGCCAGTAGTCGGACGGGTATTCCGCCAGCGCCTGGTCGAGAAAGATGCCGCGTTTCTGGCTGGTCGAGAACTTGCCGCCGTAGAAGTTGAGCCAGGAAAACCCCTTGATGTAGTCGGCGAGCTTCCACGGCTCGCCCGAGCCGAGGATGGTCGCCGGGAAGCTCACCGTGTGGAACGGCACGTTGTCCTTGGCCATGAACTCGACGTAGCGCACGTCGTGCGCGTCGTACCACCATGCCTTCCAGTCGCGCATCTCGCCGGGCGGCGCGGCGTCGGCCCATTCCTTGGTCGCGCCGATGTACTCGATCGGCGCGTCGAACCAGACATAGAACACCTTGCCCTCAAAGCCGGGACGGTCGACCGGCACCCCCCATTTGAGGTCGCGCGTGATGCCGCGGTCCTGCAGCCCTTCCTTGAGCCAGCCTTTGGCGATCGAGCTGACCAGCAGCGGCCAATCCTTCTGGCTGTCGATCCACGCTTCCACCCTGTCGGCCAGTACCGGCAGCTTCAGGAACAGATGCTTGGTCTCGCGCACTTCGAGGTTGCTGCTGCCCGAGATCGCCGAGCGCGCATCCTTGAGGTCGGTCGGTTCGAGCAGCCGGGTGCAGTTCTCGCACTGGTCCCCGCGCGCGTTGGGATAGCCGCAGTGCGGGCAGGTGCCGGTGATGTAGCGGTCGGGCAGGAAGCGCCCGTCGTCGATCGAATAGACCTGGGCGATCGCGCGCTCCTCGATCAGCCCCGCGTCGTCGAGACGGTGGTAGAAATGATTGGTCAGCTCATGGTTTTGCGGCGACGAGCTGCGCCCGAAATAGTCGAACGACAGCGCGAAGTCGCGATAGATCTGCGCCTGGATCTCGTGCTGCTTGCGGCAGTATTCCTCGACCGGCAGCCCTTCTTCATGCGCGGCGATCTCGGCCGGCGTGCCGTGCTCGTCGGTGGCGCAGATGAACAGCACCGTGTTGCCGGCAGCGCGCATGAAGCGCGCGTAGACATCGGCGCTCAGCATCGAGCCGATCAGGTTGCCCAGATGCTTGATGCCGTTGATGTAGGGCAACGCCGAGGTGATGAGGATTTTCGCCATCGGGTCTATATGGAGTTGCGGCCGTTCCGGCGAAAGCAGGGTCGACCGATCAACCGCCTCGCCACTGAAACGTGGGTCCCGCCTTTCGCCGGGACGACACCCGATAGCACACCGAGGACGTGCGTGCTGCGCTTCCGCTATAGCCGCGGCAGGTGCGGCGCGAGGCGGCCGCCGGTGCGCACCGGCTCGATCCGGCGGCAGAGGCCGGTGGCGTCGTCGGTGACGATGAAGACGCCGCAGACCGTCGCCTCGCCATCGGCCGGCTCGGGTTTTTTCGGCCCCGGCATGCGGGTCACGAAACGGCGCACCGCCGCGGTCTTTTCCAGGCCGATCACCGAGTCGTAGTTGCCGCACATGCCGAGGTCGCTGATGTAGCCGGTGCCGCCCGGCAGGATCTGGTAATCCGCGGTCGGCACATGGGTGTGCGTCCCGACCAGCGCCGAGACGCGTCCATCGGCGTGGTGGCCGAGCGCGGTCTTCTCGCTGGTCGCCTCACCGTGGAAATCGATGAGCACCGCCGCGCCGTCACCCAACGTCGCGCCGGCAAGGGTTGCGTCGAGCGCGCGGAACGGGTCGTCAAGCGCATCCATAAAGAGGCGCCCCATCAGGTTGCAGACGAAGAGGCTGCGGCCGTCGGCCAAGGCATGCCGATAGGTGCCGGCGCCGACCGTGCCCGGCGGGAAATTGGCCGGGCGCAGCAAACGCCGGTCGCGCTCGAAATACGGAATGATTTCGCGCTGATCCCAGACATGGTTGCCGGTGGTCAACACGTCGGCGCCGGAATCGTAAAGCTCGCCGCAGATCTTCTCGGTGAGGCCAAAGCCGTGCGCGGCGTTCTCGGCATTGACCACGGCAACGTCGACCGCCAGGTCGCGGCGCAACGCCGGCAGGTGCGTTTTGACCGCTTCGCGGCCGGGTTGGCCGAACACATCGCCGAGAACGAGGATGTTCATGACACTTCGGCGGCCCAAAGGGGCGGTGCCTGCCCCGCGCCCCGGCCCTCTGCCCGTGGCCAAGGGGAGAGCGAGGGACCCGCCTTGGCGGGAGGGTCGGGGGCAGGTACTCGCATCGGTTCCCATAAAAAAGCAGGTGCGAAGCGGAGCCGCCTCGGCCGTCGGCTTGCAACTCCCTCGTGGCCCGCCGTAGCAGGTGGGCGTCGTATGACTGGGCCACGACCCAGCCAGGCACGGCTCCCAAGAGGTAGGTATCGGCCCCGGGGCTAATGCGTCCTAACGCACCGCGCAGCCCCGCTCGCAGCTCTATTAGCTAAGTGGTTTCGAACCGCGCCGCAATGGACTCGATGCGCCGGGCCAGGCCGAGAATGCCCGCGACCACTGCCGGGTCGGGTGTCGCGGAGGCGGCCGGCGCGGCGTCCGCCGCGATGCGCTGGCGGGTGCGTTCGGCCTGCACCTGATCGTTGGCGTCCGACAGCTCGTCGGCGATCAGCAGCGCGGCGAGGAGCAGCAACCGCGCTTCGCCGACCTGTCCGTGCAGGTTGACGAACTCGCCGATCTTGCCGTCGACGTATTGCGCGAGCCGGCGGATGCGCGGCTCTTCGCCGTCATTGCAGCTCAGGGGAAAGGCGCGGCCGTTGACGGTGACGACCACCTGCCCCATTTCAGCCTTCCCCTTCGAGCGCCTGACCGATTTGTGCGAGTGCCGCGTCCACGCGCGCCACGATCTCGGCTGCGGCCGCTGCGGCCTCTTCGTCGAGCGCGGCGCGCTCGGCGGCGAGCCGAGCGGCAGCCTCCCTGCCGCCCGCGAGCGGCGCGGCCTCAAGCCGCAAGACCGCGCGTTCGAGCGCCGCGAGAGCCTCGTCGAGATCGCTCATGCGGCTAAATTAGGCAGTGCCGGCTAACGGCGTCAACGCCCTGGCCGCCGCTCGCCGGGCGCGCGCAGGATCAGCGCACCCTTTCGTATTTCTGCAACGAGCGGATGTAGTCGGGCCGCGGCGAGTCCGGATAAAATTGCGGCCACTGCGTCCACGACACCTCGCCGACATAGAGATCGCCGCGCGAATCGACCGCCATGCCGTGCGGCCCGAGAAACGCGGTCGGCGCCGTTCCGGCGTGCCGGTCGCCAAAACGCGACAGCAGGTTGCC
>JAFAWI010000224.1 GCA_019241915.1 Alphaproteobacteria bacterium | reverse complement strand
CGATCGCGTATTTGTACGAGTTCTCGGTGTGAACCATCTCGCTAAAACCGAATGAGAAACGCCGGCCGGCGACAACGCAGCTTTGCACGTCGCGGCTGCGGATGTAGAGCTCCACCCGCCCCTGCTCCGGATTGTAGAACGCGACGTGCTCAAAGCGGTCGACCGCAATGTCGCTGTCGAGCTCCTTTGCGATGCGGTGCAACAGGTTGAGGTTGAACGCGGCGTTGAGCCCCTGCGCGTCATTGTAGGCGGCGTCGAGGATGGCCTTGTCCTTCTTGACGTCGGCGCCGATCACCATCTCGGCGCCGGGGCCGAGCAGCTGGCCGCAATGGCGCAGAAACGCGACAACGCCGTCCGGCTCGAAATTGCCGATCGTCGAGCCGGGGAAAAAGCCGACCTGCTTACCGGCCGGGCCCGCGATCTTCGGCAACACAAAGGGGCGCGTGTAGTCGGCGCAGACCGCGACCACGTCGAGCACAGGGAAATCGGCGGCGACCCGCTCGGCCGCTCCGCGCAGGTATTCGCGCGAGATATCGACTGGAACATACGCGAGCGGCGCGTCCAGCGCGTCGAGCAGCAGCCGCACCTTGCGGCTGGCGCCGCTGCCCAGCTCGACCAGCCGGCAATGCGGCCCAATGCGTGCGGCGACGTCCGCGGCATGGGTTTCGAGAATCGCGAGCTCGGTGCGGGTCAGGTAATACTCCGGCACCTCGCAGATCGCGTCGAACAGCGCCGAGCCGCGTTCGTCGTAAAAGAATTTGCACGGCAGGGATTTGGGCGCCGCCGAGAGACCGGCGAGCACCGCGTCGCGGAAGCTGTCTTCGCCCGGGGCGAGATCGTGAAACGCAAAACTCGATCCGTCCATCGGCACGGTCTCCGAGGTCAGGCGTCTTCCGCCAGACGCATGCCGGAAAAGGCCCAGCGCGCCGCCGACGGAAAGAAATTGCGATAGGTGGTGCGGATGTGGTCGGCCGGGGTCACCGCGGCGCCGCCGCGCAGCACCATCTGGTTCGACATGAACTTGCCGTTGTACTCGCCGATCGCGCCGGAGGCGGCACGAAAGCGGGGGTAGGGCGTATAGGGGCTCGCGGTCCATTCCCACACGTCGCCGATCATCTGCCGAAGGCCGCCTTCGCCACCGTTGACTTCGGCGATCGGGTGGTAGCGGCGGCTGTCGCCGAGGTTGCCGGCGAGCGCGAGCCCGGCCGCGGCGTGCTCCCATTCGGCCTCGGTCGGCAGCCGCTTGCCGGCCCATTTGGCGTACGCGTCGGCCTCGTAAAAGCTGACGTGCACCACCGGCTCCGCCGGGTCGAGCCGCTTCTCGCCGGACAGCGTAAAGATGCGCCAGCCCTCGTCGGCCGCGCGCCAATAAAGCGGCGCCTCCCAGCCTTGCGCTTGTACCGTCGCCCAGCCGTCCGACAGCCAGCATTCGGGATCGCGGTAGCCGCCGGCAGCAACAAACTCGGCGAATTCGCCGCAAGTGACCGGCCGGCTGGCGAGCCGGTACGGTTCGAGCCACAGCCGGTGGCGCGGCTCCTCGTTATCGAACGCGAAGCCGGCGCCGCCGTGGCCGATCTCGACAAGACCGCCGGCGAACTCGATCCACTCGAGCGGCGCAGCGTTTGCCGCGGTGCGGCGACGCGGCGGCTGATAGGCCGGCAGCAACGGGTTTAACGAGAAGACGTGCTTGATGTCCATCAGGATCAGCTCCTGATGCTGCTGCTCGTGATGCAGCCCCAGCTCGACGAGCGGCGCAATCTCGACCCAGCTTTCCGCCGGTGCGCCGGCAATCAGCCGGCCGAGGGCCGCATCTACATGCCCACGATAGGCGGCGACGTCGGCACAGGACGGGCGCGACAGGAGACCCCGCTGCGGCCGCGGGTGGCGCGGCCCCTCAGCCTCGTAATACGAATTGAAAAGATAGTGGAAGGCCGGGTCGAAGACGCGGTAGCCGGGGTCGAAACGGCCGAGGATGAACGTCTCAAAGAACCACGTCGTATGCGCGAGATGCCATTTTGTCGGACTGACATCGGGCATCGACTGGATCGACTGGTCTTCGGGGGTCAGCCGCGATGCGAGTTGCTCGCTTTCGCGGCGGACGGCGGCGAAGCGTCTTGCTGCGGCGGCCCGGTCGGTGTCGCGAGCCTCTTGCTGGGCGTTGATCTCGATCACCGCAGGTCCCCTCGGCAATGTTCTCGTTCGGGAGCGGCGCCGCCGCTCTCCCGTCCCGCGTCAGTCAGATATGGCCGCGGACATCAAAGCTGTAAACCTTCGCTCCGCGGCTTGGTTCAGCTTGCTTCGTCCGCCGACGAAGCGGGAGAGCGATGATAGAGCACGTAGATGACAGTCAGCGCCATGCCCAGCGCAAACCACGTGATGGCATACTGCAGGTGGTTGTTGGGCAATTCGAGCCGCGTAACCCCGCCTTTCGGCCAGCCGCCGGGGTTTGCCGTCTTGTCGGCGTCGATATAGAACGGTAACGCGTCGGAGACGCCGCCGGCGCGCGCCATCGCCGGCAGGTCGATCCAGAACCACAGGTTTAGGTCGGGGCGATTGTCGGGCAGGAAGAACGTCGGCTTCACGTCCGGCGGGAGGCGGAGCAGGCCGGCGACGCGGACGTCGCCCGCGACCTGCCCTGCCGCGCGTTTGGCCGGCTCCTTGATCTCCTGCGGCACAAACCCGCGATTGACGATGATGGTGCGTCCGTCGGTCATCCTGAGCGGCGTCAGCACCTGATACCCGGCCCCACCGCCCTCCGACGAGGCGGCGAGATAAAGCTCCTTGTCGTGCGCGAACACGCCTTGCGCGACGACGCGCCGAAACGGCTCGGCCTGCGCTTCGGCGAGCGTTTGCGGCGGCGCGATCGGCGCGGCGGCGCCCGCAGCGGTGCGCTGGGCGATGAGGTCTTCCTTCCACTGCAAGCGCTGCAGCTGCCATAGGCCCAAGGCCGCGAGGATCAGTACGGCCGGAACCGTCAACAGCGTCGGGATCAGCCGCGGACGGAACCCGTTCATCGCTCGCAGCCCGCCCCTCACCCTCCCATCGCTGCGCGACGGCCCCCTCCCTCTCCGCGCGAGCGGGGCGGGGGAAACAGAACCGGCGCACGCCCTCTCCCCGCTTGCCGGGAGAGGGTTGGAGCGGGCGACAAGTTCACGAGATCACGCCTGTGGCCGATTGAGCAGGTTGTGCCGGTATTGCAGCGCGATCATGCCGGCCTTCATCGGGCGCAGCAGGCCGATTGCGCCGCCGACGATCAGCGGGGTTAGCACTGCGAGGTGCACCCAGACCGGCGGCGCGAACACGATTTCGAGCCATGCGGCAATGCCGATGGCGATCGCGCCGAGCAGAAAGATCAGGAACACCGCGGGCCCGTCGCCGGCATCCTCGGCCGACAAGTCGAGATCGCAGCAGGGACATGCCGGACGGACGGTCAGCAGGCCCGAAAACACTCGCCCCTCGCCGCAGCGAGGGCAGCGGCACCGCAGCGCGGCGCGGCCGAGCGAAACCGGCGCATACGGGTCGGCGGCCACTATTCGCCGAGCGGAAGGGCGGCCCCCATGCCCCACCAGTAGATGCAGACAAACAGGAACAGCCACACCACGTCGACGAAATGCCAGTACCACGCCGCCGCTTCGAGGCCGAAATGATGCGTCGGCGTGAAATCGCCCTTGCCGGCGCGCCACCAGCAGACCGCAAGGAAGGTCGTGCCGATGATCACGTGAAAACCGTGAAAGCCGGTCGCCATAAAGAAGGTCGACGGGTAGATGCCGCCGCTGAAGGTAAACGCGGCGTGCGAGTACTCATAGGCCTGGACGCAGGTGAAACTGATGCCGAGCAGCACGGTTACGGTCAGCCCCTGCACGAGCCCCTTGAAATTGCCTTCGAGCAGCGCGTGATGGGCCCAGGTGACCGTCGTCCCCGACAGCAGCAGGATCAGCGTGTTGAGGAACGGAAACTCGAAGGGGTTGAACGGGTGGATGCCTTTGGGCGGCCAGACGCCGCCGACGGGGAACAGGCTGGAGGTAAAGAACGCCCAGAAGAACGCGGCGAAGAACATGACCTCGGAGGCGATGAACAGCGCCATGCCGAAACGCAGCCCGATCTGCACGACCGGCGTGTGATAGCCCTCGAACGTGGCCTCGCGGCGCACGTCGCGCCACCACACGAACATCGTCGCCAGCACGAGCAATGTGCCAAGCGCAAGCAGCCACCAGCCCTCGCCGTGCATGAACATCACGCCGCCGAACGCCATCACGCCGCCCGCTACCGCGCCGAACACCGGCCACGGACTGGGATCGACCAGATGGTAGGGGTGCTTGGGCGCTCCGTGGCCATGGGCGTCGTGCCCGGCCGCATGCGCGTCGGCGTGAATGTCGGTCATGAGTTCGGCCCCGGTTTATCAGGTTTTTGGGCAACGGCAGGCGGCGGTTCGCTGCGCGGGTTCGCCGCGCGGAACATCGAGTAGGACAGCGTGATCGTGCGGACGTCGCTGGTCTCGGGATCCTTGAGCATGTCGGGGTCGACAAAGAAGACGACCCCCATGTCCTTGCTCTCCCCCGGCGCCAGGTACTGCTCGTTAAAACAGAAGCATTGCAGCTTGTCGAAATAGATACCCGATTTCATCGGCGTGACATTGAATGTCGCCTGTCCTGTGATCGCGTCCTGCGATCGGTTGACCGCCCGGAAAAAGACCTGCTGCTGCTCACCCGGACGTACCTGGACCTGATTGACCAACGGGCGAAATTCCCAGGCGAGGTCTGGCGCGGTCTGGGTATCGAACCGCACCGTGACGACCGAGTTGGCAACACCTTTTGGCGCGGCAGCCGCTCGCTGCGTCGTGCCGCCATAGCCGGTGGCTGCGCAGAACAGCCGGTAGAGCGGCGCCGAGGCAAAGCTCAGCCCGACCATCGCCGCCACCACCGTCACCAGCAGCAGTACGGTGCCGCCGTGATGCGGCGTGCGGCCCGGCACTAATGCGCTCCCATGCGGACAAAGGTCAGCACATAAAACAGCCCCACCAGCCCCAGCAGAACCAGCAGCAGCGCACGGTTGCGTGCGCGAATCCGCCGCGCGCGCAGATCGGTCGGGTCCTCGGGCAAATCTACCGCCGTCATCGCCCGCCGCCGCCCATGAGCCGCAGCGCGGGGTCGACCAGCAGCAGCACGAAGAGAAGGAACAGATAGGCAAGCGAGAACGCGAACATCTCCCGCGCGCGGCGCTCGCCGTCGTCGCGCCACACGCGCAGTGCGCTGCCGGTAAAGGCGAGGCTCAGCAAGCCCGCCCCGATTCCGTAAAGCGGGCCGGCGATGCCGAGCAGCCATGGCGCCGCCGTCACCGGCCACAGCACCAGCGTGTACAGCAGCATCTGCTTCTTGGTCTCGCGCGCGCCGGCCACGACGGGGAGCATCGGGATGCCGGCGGCAGCGTATTCGCCCGTCTTGTAGAGCGAGAGCGCCCAGAAATGCGGCGGCGTCCAGAAGAAGATGATCGCAAACAGCGCGATCCCGCCCCAGCCGAGATCGCCGGTCACCGCAGCCCAGCCGATCAGCGGCGGCAGCGCCCCGGCGGCGCCGCCGATCACGATGTTCTGCGGCGTCCGCCGCTTGAGCCAGATCGTGTAGACAAAAACGTAGAACGCGATGGTCAGCGCCAGCAGCGCCGCCGCGGCCCAGTTGACCGCGACCCCCATGACCGCGACCGACCCCACTGCCAGCACGCACCCAAAGCCGAGCGCTTCACCCGGCAGCATGCGGCCCGCCGGCAGCGGCCGCGATGCGGTGCGCCGCATCACCCGGTCGATGTCGCGGTCGTACCACATGTTGATCGCGCCGGACGCGCCGGCGCCGATCGCGATGCACAAGACCGCGACCGCCGCGAGGAAGGGGTGCAGATGGCCGGGCGCCAGCACCATGCCGACCACCCCGGTGAACACCACCAGCGACATCACCCGCGGCTTGAGGATCTGCACATAGTCGCCGACCGCGGCGCCGCCGACCGCGTCCAGCGGCGGCGCCACCGCGCTGCTCGGGATCTCGCTCACGGCACTCGCGCCCGACGTCTCACCCCGACCCCGCGGTCAGTGACCCGCATGCGCCGCGGTGATCACCGGCAGCTCGTTATAGGTGTGGAACGGCGGCGGCGACGGCACGTGCCATTCGAGCGTCGTTGCCCCCTCGCCCCAATAATTGGCGCCGACCCGTTTGCCCGCGAGCAGCGTGTGCAGCACGATAAAGACGAACCAGACCGTCGAGGCGGAGGAGATGTAAGTGCCGACCGAAGCAATATGGTTCCATCCGGCGAAGGCCTCGGGGTAGTCCGCTATGCGGCGCGGCATCCCCGCCAGCCCGAGGAAGTGCATCGGGAAAAAGGTCAGGTTGACGCCGATGAAGGTCGTCCAGAAATGGACCTGGCCCATCCATTCGCTGTACTGCCGGCCCGACATCTTGCCGATCCAGTAGTAAAAGCCGCCAAACAGCGCGAACACCGCACCGAGCGACAACACGTAGTGAAAATGGCCGACCACGTAATACGTGTTGTGCAGGGCGATATCGACACCGGCATTGGCGAGCACGACGCCGGTCACGCCGCCGACCGTGAACAGGAAGATAAAGCCGATCGCCCACAGCATCGGCACGCGAAACTCGATCGAGCCGCCCCACATCGTCGCGACCCACGAGAAGATTTTGACGCCGGTCGGCACCGCGATCACCATCGTCGCGGCGGTGAAATAGGCCCGCGTGTCGATCGAGATGCCGGTCGTGTACATATGGTGTGCCCACACGACAAACCCGATCCCGCCGATCGCGACCATCGCATAGGCCATGCCGAGATAGCCGAACACCGGCTTTTTCGAAAAGGTCGAGACGATCTGCGAGATCATGCCGAAACCCGGCAGGATCAGGATGTAGACCTCGGGATGGCCGAAAAACCAGAACAGATGCAGGAAGAGCAGCGGGTCGCCGCCGCCCGACGGCTCGAAGAAGGTGGTGCCGAAATTGCGGTCGGTCAGCAGCATCGTGATCGCGCCGGCCAGCACCGGCAATGCCAGCAATAGCAGGAACGCGGTCACCAGGATCGACCATACAAACAGCGGCATCCGGTGCAACGTCATCCCCGGCGCGCGCATGTTGAAAATCGTCGTGATG
>JAFAWI010000073.1 GCA_019241915.1 Alphaproteobacteria bacterium | reverse complement strand
GCCGACCAGGTTGCGCGCGCACCAGACCGCGTGCCCCAGGCCGAGCGGCCGCTGCTGCCGCGTGTACGCCACTTGGCCGGCGGCAGGGAGCCACGATTCCAGCTCGCCGAGCTGCGGCGCCTTGCCGCGCTGGCGTAGCGTCGCTTCGAGCTCGTAGGCGACGTCGAAATAATCTTCGAGCGTGCTCTTGCCGCGGCCGGTGACGAAATAGAATTCCTCGATGCCGGCGGCTTTCGCCTCCTCGACCGCGTAGTGGATCAGCGGCCGGTCGACCACGGTCAGCATCTCCTTCGGCATCGCCTTGGTGGCCGGCAGGATGCGGGTACCAAGCCCCGCTACCGGAAACACCGCTTTGCGCACGCGTTGGGGCATCGTGTCCTCGATCTGATGGCGCAATCGCGCATCCGACAACGCCAAAGTTGCCGTTTTGCTTCCGCATTACCCGCCGCACGATCATCCGATGCAGCAGCTTACGCAGCGTTAACGCCGTTTCAGCAGCAGATCGCGCGCCTGGTTGATCTTTGACGCGAAATAGTCGCTGCCGCCATGGTCGGGGTGCAGCTGCATCATCAGCCGGTGATACGCGGCATTGATCGCGGCGTGGTCGGCGTCAGGCCTCACTCCAAGAATGTCGCACGCTTCCACGACCGTCATGCCGCTGCCGCCGCCCGGCTGCTGGTCGCGCGTCCCCGAGAACTCGTCGCGCCAGTTCGGGTGCAGTCGATCGAGATAGGCTTCGAGCAGCCGCGCGCCTTCCGCGTCGGCTGCCCGGCACTCGCGCAACAGACCCAACAGATTGGATAGGCTCAGCTCGTCGAGCCGCATCCCGGCAAAGCCACCGACGAGAACCGTGCCGCTCATCGCACCGGTCTCATGGTCAAGGCTCATCCGCAGATAAGGCGTCGCAACTTCGGAGCTTTGGCCGCCAGCAGCGGTACCGCGCAGCCCTGCGACGAAGGAGCGCAGATAACCGCGCAGGTACGGAAAAACCAGAGTCAGCGGCAGCCAGAGGAACGCGAACCGCTCGGACGTCAGCAGAAACACGAACAGCAGCGCTGCCGCCCCAAGCGCCGTCCATTTCAGCAACCGTGCCAAGGAGGCCGGACTGGCATTGACGAACAGGTAGACGAGGAGCAGCAGCCCGACGAGGATCGCCACGCCGCCGAGCAGCGCGAGCATCGTCAGTCTTGCAGCTGCGCGGTCAGCAGCCGGATGTCGCCGCCGGTCCTGGCACCGTAATCGGCCAGCGCGCGGTAGCCGCCGGCGGCATAGACGGCAATCGCCGCGAGCAGCTCTTTGAGCCGGTCTGCACTCGCCAGATCAAAGCGCAGATAAGCGCCGCGCGATAGCTTGGCGATCTGCCGAAACGCCTCGCCGGCGGCGGCGTCGCCGCCTTCATGAAAGACAAAGACCGGCGTGCCGAGGAGCCCCAGCTCCCCGGCCAACTGGCAGAGGCGGTCGACGTTCTCTTCCATCGCATCGCCGACAAAGACCATGGCGTTGACCTTGTGCGTCTTCGTCTCGGCGATGGCGTGGCTCAGCACCCGTTCGATCTGGGTCTCGCCGCCGATGCACGACACCGCGCGCATCGTCTTGTGCAACTCGGCGGCGCTCTGCAGCCAGCGGCTGGCCTTGCACTCGGCGAATCCGCGATAGAAAAGCAGCCGTACCTCGAGGCCGCCGAGCGTCGCGGTTGCATCGAACATCTCGCCCTGGATGCGGCAGGCGCGGTCCCAGGTCGGCTGGCGGCTGGCCGTGGCGTCGAGCGCGAAGATCAGCCTCCCGCGCCCCCCGGTGCGCGCGGCTGGGGCGCGCGCGAGGTCGGCGAGGAACGCATCGACATCGGCCGAGCTGGACGCGCTCGGCAACCGGACCTTGTCGGCTGTCATGCGGGGCGCAGCCACACCGCGGTATCGTGAAAAACCGCGCCGCCCTGCGGCGGGCCTGGATCCGCGCTGGTCAACAGATTGATGCCGATGCCTTCCTCGAAGGCGGCATTGGGCCAGACCCCCTCGACGATAACGACCTTTGGCTGCAGCCCGTCGAAAGCGCGGGCATGAACGACGACGCTGCCCTTGGCGTTGCCGATCCTCACGCGGTCGCCATCGCCGATCCCCAGCTGCGCCAGCGCCTCGGGGTGGAGCAGCGCGGTCGGCCGCCCTTCGCGGGCGATGCCGGACGGCGTGTTGTTGAAGCTGGTGTTGAGGAACGAGCGCGACGGCGCCGGCACCATGCGGAATGGCCGCTCGAGGTCGCCATCGTCGATGATCGGAACGTGGTCCGGGAATTCGGGGAGCGGGCCGAGGTCGCGTTGGTGCATCGGTCCCCGCACCGAGCGCCACTCGGCGCGAAAATGGAACTTCTTGTCGAGGTGGCCAAAGCCGTCGAGGAAATGCGCGGTCTCGAACGGCTGAGCGCAATCGAGCCAGGTGCCCTGGACAAACTCCTCCGGCCCCGGCAGAGCGCTCAGGCGCAGCGTCTCGGCGATGATTTCGAACGCGCTCATCGCAAAACCGCGATGCGCAGCGCCGAGCCGCTGCGCCAGCGCGCAATGTACCTCGTGGTTCGAGCGGCTCTCGCCATATGGGGGGACCACGGCGCGGTGCATCTGCAGGAAGGTATGCGCGCCGGAGGTGTACATGTCGTCGTGTTCGAGAAATGTCGTGGCGGGCAGAACGACATCGGCCACCGCCGCGGTCTCGGTCAGGAACTGCTCGTGGACGCAGACGAACAGATCATCGCGCGCGAAGCCTCGGTGCACCAGCCCCGAATCGGGCGAGACCACCATCGGGTTGGTATTCTGAATGAAGAGCGCATCGACCGGCGGACCCTCGCCGAGATCGTATTTGTCGCCAGTGAGGATCGGGCCGATGCGCGACTGATCGAGGATGCGGGTGGAATGATCGACAAGATCGGCGCCCTCGATCAGCCGGCGGTCGAGCCGCACAAGCCCGTGGTTCGATTGCAGCGCGCCGCCCCCCTCGTATTGCCAGGCACCGGTGACCACCGGCAGGCAGGTCACCGCGAACAGGTTGGCGGCGCCGTTGCGCTGGCGTGAGAAGCCGTAGCCAAGCCGGATATAGGCGCGCTTGGTCGAGCCATAAAGCCGCGCAAACCTGACGATCGCGTCGGCCGGCAAGCCGGTGATCGCCGAGGCCCATTCCGGGGTGCGGATTTCGAGATGCGCCTCCAGCCCCGCCGGGTCGTCGGTGTAGCGCGCGAGATAGGCGCGGTCGGCACAGCCCTCCTTGAACAGCACGTGCATGACGGCGCAGGCGAGCGCACCGTCGGTGCCGGGCAGCGGCGCCAGGTGCAGATCGGCGATCTCGGCGGTGCCGGTGCGATATGGGTCGACCACCGCCAGCTTGGCGCCGCGCTCCTTGCGGGCCTTGGCGATGTGGGTCATCACATTGACCTGGGTCGAGACCGGGTTGCCGCCCCACACGACGATCAGGTCCGATTGCGCCATTTCGCGCCCATCGACGCCGCGCTTGACGCCGACCCCGACCAGCCAGCCCGCATCGGTCAGCGCGTTGCAGATCGTCGAGTGCTGGCGCGAGTAGCGCATCGCGTGACGCAGCCGCTGCAGCCCGTCGCGCTGCACCAGCCCCATCGTGCCGGAGTAGTAGTGCGGCCACACCGCTTCGCTGCCGTGGCGCTGCGCAGCCCGGGTCAGCCCCTCGGCGACGAGGTCGAGCGCATCGTCCCAATCGATCGGCTCGAACGCAGCACGGCCGACGCCTTTATCGCCGACCCGTCGCAGCGGCTGCGCGAGCCGGTCGGGGTGGTA
>JAFAWI010000011.1 GCA_019241915.1 Alphaproteobacteria bacterium | reverse complement strand
GGCGCGGCTCTCTACAGCCTCGAAGGCGATTTCGGGTTCTCGGCGCCGAATGCCACCGATCCGGCGCCCGAGGTCGGGCATGAAGTCAAGCTGATCAACTTCAACCAAGAACGGAACGATCCACTGCAGCTCAGCTTTGAGAACTTCGCGCGCAACAATAGCGGCGACCAGGCCTTTATCAGCAAGACCGGCAACTTTGCCGCGTTCAATCGTCCAACCAATGTGAGGTTCGGGCCGGACGGCTGCGCCTATGTCGTCGATTACGGCGCCGTGCGGGACCCCGGCGGCGGCCCGAAGGGCGACACCCGGTTTAAAGATCCGTTGGATGCTCCCCTGGTTCAGATCCCCGGCACCGGCGTGATCTTCAAGATCTGTCACGAGTAGCGCACAAAGCGGCGGGAGAGCCATTCCTCCCGCCGCTCATTTTTGCTGCATTTACGCGGCACGCTGGCCGACGGTGCCGGCGCGGGCGTCTTCGAGGATCATCGCGGCGCATTTCTCGCCGATCATGATCGACGGCGCGTTCGTATTGCCCCCGGGCACCTGGGGCATGATCGAGGCGTCGGCGACCCGCAGCCCCTCGATTCCGTAGACCTTGAGGCGCGGATCGACAACAGCGTCCGTCTCGCGCCCCATGCGGCAGGTGCCGACCGGGTGCAAATTCGAGACGCCACGCACCCGGATCTCCTCGATGATGTCGTCGTCGGTCTGCACGGCCGGGCCGGGCAACACCTCCTCGACGACAAAGGGCTTCAGCGCCGGCTGCGCCGCGATCTTACGGCTGAGCCGCGTGCCATAGATCAGCGCCTGGAAATCGTAGTCGCTGGCGAGGAAGTTGAACTGGATCGCGGGCGGCGCCAGCGGGTCGGGGCTCTTGATGCGCACTGTGCCGCGCCCCTCCGGGCGCAGGTGCACCGGGGACAGCGTGAAGGCGGAGAACGGGTGCGGCTTGATGCCGGTACGCAGCCGCTCGAGCGCGCTCCAGCCGAACATGTTGATCTGCAAATCCGGCTGTTCGAGGCGCGGGTCGCTGCGCACGAAGGCCCCGGCGTAAATGCCGGCGTTCGACAGATGGCCGGAGCGGTTGACCGCGTATTGCACGCCGGCCTTCAGCTTGCGCATGCCGCTCATCGCCAGGTCGTTGATCGTGATCGGTTGCGAGCAGCGCCACACGAGGTAGGTGTTGAAGTGATCGTGCAGATGGCTGCCGACCCCGGGCATGTCGCGCACGATTTGGATCCCGTGCTGCCGCAGCAGCTCGGCGGGGCCCAGCCCCGACAATTGCAACAGCTGCGGCGAGCCGTAAACGCCGCCCGACACGACGACCTCGCCGCGGCAGCGCGCCGTGAAGAGCCCCTGCGGCGTGCGGTATTCGACACCGACCGCACGGCCGTTCTCGATCAACACGCGCGTCGCATGCGCCTTTGTGACGATCTTCAGATTGGGGCGGTTCTTGGCGTCGCGCAGATAGGCGCGCGCCGCGCTCCATCGGCGGCGGCTGCTCGTCGTCGTCTGGTAATAGCCGGCGCCTTCCTGGCGCGGCCCGTTGAAATCCTCATTTGCCGGAATACCGGCCTGGATCGCCGCCTGCACCATCGCATCGCCCAACGGGCAGCGCACCGGGTTCGACACATTCAGCGGTCCGCCCGTGCCGTGATGTTCGTCGGCGCCGCGCTCCTGGTTCTCGGCCTTCTTGAAGAACGGCAGCACGCTCTCCCAATCCCAACCCTCGCAGCCACGCTGCCGCCAATTGTCGTAGTCGGACGAGGTACCGCGCATATAGACCATGCCGTTGATCGAGCTGGTGCCCCCCAAGACCTTGCCGCGCGGCTGGTACAAGGTGCGGCCGTTGAGCTGCTGCTCGGGTTCGCTCTCGAA
Source organism: Alphaproteobacteria bacterium (assembly GCA_019241915.1). Taxonomy (GTDB): domain Bacteria; phylum Pseudomonadota; class Alphaproteobacteria; order ATCC43930; family CGMCC-115725; genus DATARH01. The sequence continues at coordinate 1,004 of JAFAWI010000011.1, read as the reverse complement.
CATCCAATTATAGTCCGGGTTGGCGAAGGTGCGGGTGTAGCCGAGCGGAATGTGAATCCAGGGGTATTTATCGACGCCGCCGGCTTCGAGGATCAGCACCCGGTATTTCCCCGATTCGCTGAGCCGCGCCGCCACCGGGCAGCCGGCCGATCCGGCGCCGGTCACGATGAAATCATAGGTCTGGTCTGCGTTGGTCACGGGCGAATTCCCTCGATTCGCTGTGGCATTTCTGCCGCGCCCGGCAACGATAGCCAAAGCCGGGGCAATCGGGAAGCCGGACGGCCTCGACCTTCCGCCATACCCGCTATGTTGCCGGGATGATCATCGGACCCATGCTCGGCTGGCTGGTGCTGCTCCTGGGATTGATGGTCCTGGTGCGCGACCTGCTTATGTGGCTCGATATCGGGCGTTGGATCCCGCTGGCGGTGTTCGATCTATGGCCGGAAGCGCCGGCCGGCCCCGTATGGATTTGCCCGGTATTGCTGGCGACCGGCGCGGCGCTGCTGTTGTGGCGGCGCCCGCGTCCGCGGATCAGGCGTCGCCCATTCGCAAGGCGGCGCTGAGAAGAACGCTTGCGGTCCGGCTTTAACGAACCTAGGTCATAGCAATGACGACGATGATAGCGGAAGTTTACGATGCTCTGGTCGCGGCCGGCTCTCCGGAGGACAAGGCGCGGAAAGCCGCGGAGGCAGTCGCCGGCTATGAAGACCGGTTCGGCGGCATCGAACAGCGGCTGGTCAAGTTAGATGGCGATATAAGCCAGCGTTTCGCCAAGTTCGAAGGAGATATCAGCCAGCGCTTCGCCGACGTGTACCAACGCTTTGCCAAAATAGAGGGCGACATACGGCTGCTGCGCTGGATGATCGGTTTTAATCTCGCAGGCACCGTCGGCATCATCTTCATGCTTCTGCGGCATTGATCGCCGGGGGTTAGGCGTCGCCCATTCGCAAGGCGGCGATAAAGGCCGATTGCGGGATATCGACCTGGCCGAACTGGCGCATCCG
>JAFAWI010000539.1 GCA_019241915.1 Alphaproteobacteria bacterium | reverse complement strand
CGCGGCACGCGTCGCCGAATGCGCCAAAGAGGGCGCGCGAAAACGGGTTGGCGAGTGGCTTGTACTCGGGGTGCCATTGCACGCCGACAACAAAACGAGCCGAGGGAAGGCTGACCGCCTCGATCAGCCCGTCCGGCGCGGTCGCCTCGATCTTGATTCCCGGTGCCGGCCGGTCGATGCCCTGCCCGTGCAGCGAATTGACCATGATTTCGGTGGTGCCGGCGAGCACCGCAAAAAATCCGTCGGGCGCCAGGGTTACGGGATGGCACGGCCCGTAACGCTCGTCCATGGTCATCGCCATGATCTTCTTGACGTCGCGGCCGCGGCGATGCACCTCGCCGCCCGGCCGCTCCTGAATGCGCTGGTGCAGTGTGCCGCCGAGCGCGACATTGAGTTCCTGGATGCCGCGGCAGATCGCCAGCACCGGCAGGTCGCGGCGCACCGCCTCGCGGATCAGCGGCAGCGTCGTGGCGTCGCGGTCCGGGTCGTGCAGCGTGCCCTCGCGGCTTGGCGGCCCCTGGTAGTGGTGCGGCTCGACATTCGACGGGCTGCCGGTCAACAGCAGTCCATCGACCGAGTCGAGCAGCGCGTCGATGTCGAGCTTGCCGCCGATCGACGGGATCAGCATCGGCAGGCAGCCCGCGGCGTCGACCACCGCGTGCGGATAGCGCACTACGGCGGTGTACATGACCCTTTCGTTGACTTCGCGGAAACAGGTGGGGATCGCCACCAGCGGCGTGCGGACCGACATCGAGGCTCCGTTCAAGCTCTTGTTCGCAATCGCTGTTTCACCGGCTGTACGGGTCTTGATATTGGAACAGCTTGGGGTCGAGCGCCATCCCGTATTGCAGCTGCGACAACCCGACGGTGGTGGTCCGGCCCTGCTGGTCGACCACAGTCCATTGCCGCAGAGTCAGTGGATTTTCGGTAAATGTCATGGTCAGGCTGCCGCCTTCCGGATCGGCGCTTTGCACCACGGTCACGCGCGCGGTATTGCCGTTATGCTCAAAGCGCGTGACTGTGACCCCGTCGCTGAAGCTGATCGGCTCGCGAAGCAAGAACCAGGCCGGCGTGGATTTGAGTCCGACTTTGGTCATCTGCTTGAGGTCGGGATCCCACGAATAGACGTAGAATGAATCGGCGAACAACAGCAGTTCGTTTGGCGGGTCGTATTGAAACCGCATCCTGCCGGGCCGCGCCATCCAGAGGTAACCGGTGGCGTCGCCGCCATTTGCCGTCGCCTGGTCGAATTTCGCGGTCGCGGTGTGGATGCCTTCGAGGTAGGCGGCGATCCTTTGCAGTTCGACGGTGTCCTGCGCGTTGAGCGCGGCGGGCGGCGGCGGCGTGGCGGGGCTCGCCGGCAGCGGCGTCGCCAACAGCAGCAGCAGCGCGCCGGCCATCACATAGAATGGCATCGCATAGAATGGCATCGCACAGCAGAATGGCCGGAATCCTTTCATCACTGCGATTGCCCTCTTCAGCCGGCCGCCGGCTTGGCGGCATCGTCGAAATGAGCCGGACATTGCGGCGCGTCAATGGCGCTGATGCGTCCAGCCCCCGCATAGCATCCGTGCGCCTTCGCGCGGAATGCTCACGTGCGGCGCAGATCGGCGAGCAGCGGCAGCACATCGCGCGCGAACTGTTCGATCTGGCGCGGCCGCTCCTCGTAGGGCCCGACCAGGTCGATCACCAGGTGGCGCACTCCGGCATCGCAGAATTCGCGCAGGCGCTGCGCCACCCGCTCGGGCGGCCCCAGCGCCGCATAGCGCTCGGCGGCGCGGCGAAAATCCATGTTGTAGCGGTACGACAGCGACGTCACCGCCTTCTCCAGCGCCTCCCCATAGCTGTCGTCGAGCCGGGTGAAGATCAGGTGGCCGGTGCCAAAGCGTTCGATAACGCGGCCGACGGCGGCCGCCGCCGCATCGATTGCCGTCAGCGCCGCGCGGTACTGATCCGGTGTCACGACATACGAGATATAGCTGTCGGCGAGCCGGCCGGTGCGCGCCAGCGCTGCCTCGGCCCGGCCGCCGCACCAGATCGGCGGCCCGCCCGGCTGGCGCGCCGGCGGCTGCATCGTCACGTCCCCAAAGCCGCCGAAATATTGGCCGTTGTAACTGACCGGCTCGCCGCTCCACAGCCGGCGCAGCAGCGGGATCGCGGCCGACAGCCGGCGGCCGCGTTCGTTGTGCGGCACGCCGGCCAGTGCGAATTCCTTGGGGAACTCACCGCCGACCCCGACTCCGAAGATCAGCCGGCCCTCGCTCAAATGGTCGAGGCTTGCCACCTGCTTGGCGATCGGTCCCGGCTGGCGCAACGGCACCAGGTAGACGTTGGTGCCGAGCAGCAGCCGGCGGCTTACCACCGCCGCCTGCGCCAGTTGCAGCAGCGGATCGAGGATCGACATCGGAAACGACAAATGGTCGCCGACCCACAGCGAATCGTAGCCGCAATCGTCGACGAGGCGGACCAGCTCGGCCATCTCCTCGATCCTCGGCAGCCACGGCGCGGTTGCCGGTTCGGTGCGGCGGTGAATGTTCTGGATGCCGATTTTGAGGGTCTTATCGAGCGGCAAGGGCATACGTGTAGGTCCGTTGCGGTCGCGGCAGGCGGCCAATATGCTGATCCTATCGCATGGGAGGATGCGCCAGGAGGATTGCCATGGATACGATCGAGGCACGCCCGCGAACCGCGGCCAAGCTGCTCGATGAGCTGCCGCTGCGCCTGCACCACAACGCCTATGTCGTAAAGGACCAGGAGGCCAACCGGCACTTCCTCGAAGACATTCTCGGGATTCCGCTGGTCGCGACGTGGTGCGAACGCACCTACCGCGCCGATCTCGGCCGCGAGGTCGATTTCTGCCACACCTTCTTTGGTCTCAAGGACGGCGGTGCGCTCGCCTTTTTCCAGTTCGCCGATGCCGAGATGTATGCGCTGACCCAGGCCAAGTCGCCGCCCAAAGTCGGCAGCCACTATCACATCGCGCTGAAGGCGAGCGAGCCGACCTATGAGGAGCTGAAGGTGCGGCTTAGCGCCGCCGGCGAGACCTTCCGCGAGACCGACCATGGCTACTGCAAGTCGATCTACACGGCCTCGCCCGACGGGATGATCCTCGAATTTACCTGCGACCCGCCGGACGTGGCCGAAATCGACGCAATGCGCCGCGCCGACGCGCATGCCGAACTCGCCCGTTGGCTCGCCGGCGACCGCCACGTCAACAACCAGCTCCGCCACCGCGAAGAGCACTGATAGTCGTCATGGCCGGATTTGTTCCGGCGATGCCCGCGACACGCCCGGGCATGACAATGAGGGAATGAAATGGAGGGGACATGAAGGTCGGTTTTATCGGGCTCGGTATGATGGGCAAGGGGATGGCCGCCAATCTGCAGAAGGCGGGCCATCGGCTGATCGTGCACGACATCCGCCGGGCCGCCGCCGAGCCCTATCTGGCGAACGGCGCCGCCTGGGCCGACAGCCCCAAGGCGGTCGGCGAGCAGGCCGAGGTTGTCTTTACGTCGCTGCCGGTGCCTGCCGATGTCGAGGCGGTGGCCCTCGGCGCCAACGGCCTGATCGAGGGCATGAAGCCCGACACTGCGTTCTTTGACATGTCGACCAACTCGGTCTCGGTCGTGCGCAAGCTCAACGCCGCGTTTGCCGAGAAGAACATCTACATGCTCGATTCACCGGTCAGCGGCGGCCCCTCGGGCGCGGCCTCCGGCAAGATGGCGATCTGGGTCGGCGGCGATCAGCAGCAGTTCAATCGCTACGCCAACGTGCTTGGGACAATGGGCGACCAGGCCGCCTATATCGGTCCGAGCGGCGCGGGCACGATCGCCAAGCTCGTCCACAACTGCACCAGCGCGGTCATGAATGTCGCGCTCGCCGAGGTCTTCACGATGGGGATCAAGGCCGGCGTGCCGCCGCTCGATCTGTGGGAGGCCGTGCGCCAGGGCGCGACCGGCCGGCCGCGCACCTTCGACCGCATGGGCAAATTCCTCGCTGGACAGTACGACCCCGCGGACTTTGCACTGCGCCTGTTGCACAAGGACGTCTCGCTCGCCGTAGGGCTCGGCAAGGAGGTCGGCGTACCGATGCGCCTTGCCAATTTGGCGCTCGAAGAGCTGACCGAGGCGATGACCAAGGGCTGGGGCCAGCGCGACAGCCGGGTCGGCATGCTGCTTCAGGTCGAGCGCGCCGGGATCGAGCAGCCCAAGGAAGACATCGACAAGATCAACGCGATCATCGCCGACAAGAGCAAATGACCGAGCGCGCTGACTGGCCCCCGTCCGACGGCCCGTCAGCGCGATCGTAAGCACGGCCCGCCGCTCGATCAGAGGTAACCATGCCCCCAGCGTTCAGCTATTCGGTCGAAGCCTTCAACACCGCCAAGGCATCGGAAAACAAGAGCCACGACGATGCGGTCGCCAGGAAGTTCGGGTTTGGCGGCGGTCTGGTGCCGGGGGCCATCGTCTACGCTTATATGTCGCACCTGCCGCTGGAGCGCTGGGGCCGCGCCTGGCTCGAGCACGGCCGCGCCGAATGCCGCTTTGCCAAACCGGTCTACGATGGCGACCGGGTCACCGTGACCGCCAGCGAAACCGACGGCCTGCTCGATATTCGCGTCGAATGCCGCGGCGTCGTCTGCGCCACCGGAAACGCGTCGTTGCCGCCGGCCGAGGCGCCTCCGCCGCTGGCCGAGTTTGTCGGCGTGCCGCAGCGGCCGAGCCGCCCGCCTGCCGATGCGACGTCGCTTGCGGTGGGGACCTGGCTCGGTATCGAGCCGGTCGTCGCCACTGCCGAGCTCATTGCGCAATACGCCCGAGACGTGCGCGAGGCGTCGCCGCTTTACGAGCAGCAAGGGCTGCTGCACCCGGTGCTGGTGCCGCATATCTGCAATTTCGCGCTGAACCGCAATGTGACGCTGGGGCCGTGGATGCATGTCGGCAGCCAAATCCGCCATTTTGCCGCCGCGCGGCTCGGCGACTCGCTCGGCGTGCGTGCCCGCGTCACCAAGAACTACGAGCACAAGGGCCATTTG
>JAFAWI010000471.1 GCA_019241915.1 Alphaproteobacteria bacterium | reverse complement strand
CGGCGAGGAGGCCAAAGCGGATCGGCACGTATGGCGGGCGGAAGGTCGTCGTGCCGGTCTCGGCAATGGCGCGTCCGAGCGCCTGCGACAGCAGCGCGGCGCCGGCGACATTGCCGGTCTTGCCCTGGTCGATGCCCATCCCCAGCGTCGTCCAGCGCTTGACATGCTCGATCGCCGCAAAGCCTTCGCGCGCAGCAAGCGCGATGTCGGCGGCGGTGACGTCGTTGTGCAGGTCGACAAAGCTGGTGCGGCCGGCGGCGGCCCCGGCGAACAGCCACGGCGCCGGCGGTTCGGGCTCGGTGACCGCCGGCTGCGGCGCTGCGGCTTCGGCGGTGCCTAAGCCGCACGCGGCGGCGGCCCGTGTCCCGGCCGCTGCACCCTCGGCGAGACACCCGGCGAGGGCGAAGCTGCCGCCGGCCGCCCCGGCCGACTCGATCGCATCGTCCTCCGGCTCGGGCACAAACGCGGCCAGCGCCGCGTCATAGCGCAGCCGGCCGCCCGCTTGTGCAAAGAGGTGCGCCGTCGGGTTCCAGCCGCCGGACACGGCGAGCAGGTCGCAGGCGATGCGCCGCGTCGCGCCGCCGGCGAGCGGCCGGATCGTCACGCCGCGCAGCGCGCCCCGGCCGCTCGTCCCCGCGACCGCGTGGCCGGCGTAAACCGGCACATTCGGCGGCGCCGCGTGCGGCGTCGGCCGCGGATCGACGATCGCGGCGACTTTGACTGCAGCGGCAGCCAGCGCCGCAGCGGTGTGGTAGGCGTCGTCATTGTTGACGAACAGCACCGCGGTGCGGCCCGGGGCGACGCCGTAGCGGTTGATGTAGGTCTCGACCGCGCCAGCCAGCATGATCCCGGGCCGGTCGTTGCCGGGAAAAACCGGCGGCCGCTCCAACGCCCCCGTTGCCGGCACCGCGCGGCGCGCCCGGATATGCCATAGGCGCCGATGCTCTCCGCCTTCGGCTGCCAGGAAATAGTTGCCGTCGGAGCGGCCGAACACGGTCGTCCCGTTGAGAACCCGCACCTCCGGCTGCGCCGTCAGCTCGGCGGCGGCGCGGTCGAGCCAGGTCGGATCCAGCTGGGCCGGCCGACGCAGCAGCGTGCCGCCCAGTTCGCGGTCCGCCTCGGCAAGAATGACGCGCGCGCCGCTCCTTCCGGCGGCGAGCGCGGCCGCAAGCCCCGCCGGCCCCGCGCCGATGACGAGCACGTCGCAATGCGCATGGACCTTGTCGTGTCGCTCCATGTCGGCCACGCGCGGCAGCGCACCGAGACCGGCCATGCGGCGCAGCACCGGCTCCCACAGCCGTCGCCACAGCGCCGGCGACCGGTAGAACATCTTGTAGTAGAAGCCGGCGGGAAACAGCGGCGCGAGCCAGCCGACCGGCGCCGCCAGGTCGAAGCCGAGGCTCGGCCAGGCATGCTGGCTCGCCGCGATCAGCCTATCGACAAGCAGGATGTCGGTGGCGCGACGGTTCGGCTCCGCTGAATTCCCTGATCCGAGCCGCACCAGCGCCGACGGTTCCTCGATGCCGGCAGAAAAGACGCCGCGGGGCCGGTGGAACTTGAAGCTGCGCGCCACCAGCCGCACGCCGTTGGCGAGCAGCGCCGAGGCCAACGTATCGCCGGGGTGGCCCTCATAGTCGCGCTCGTCGAAGCGGAACCGCAGCGTCCGGCTGCGGTCGATGCGCCCGCCGCCCGGCAGGCGAAACTCCTGGCTCACGGATCGCCGCCGTGCGAGCCGGCCGGCGGCATATCCGGCGGTCGCGCCTCGCCGATCTTGTAGACCGCGATGATCCGGTGCGTAACCGTGTCGCGCAGCAGGTTGAACCAGCGCCGGCAGCCGTGCCGGTGCACCCAGCGCTCGGCGAGGAGGCCCTTGAGGTTGCTGCGCATGTAGAGGTAGTCGGCCCAGGCCGCGTCGTCGAGCGTGTCCGGGTTGGCGGCGCGCGAGATGTGCGCCTCGCCGCCGTAGCGGAACTCGACCTCGTCACGCTCGCCGCACCACGGGCAGGGGATCGGCAGCATCGCCGCCTCAATGCGCCACGGCGGCGGCGCCGTGCTCGTCGATCAGCGCACCGCTGCGGAAGCGGCCGAGCGCAAACGGCCCGGCAAGCGGGTGCGGCTCGTCGTAAGCGATCGTATGGGCGAAGACGTGGCCGGCGCCGGGTGTCGCCTTGAAACCGCCGGTTCCCCAGCCGGCGTTGATGTAGAGGCCGGCAACCGGAAGCTGGCCGATGATCGGCGAAGCGTCCGGCGACACATCGACGATGCCGGCCCACGAGCGCAGCATTTTGAGCTGCGAGAACAGCGGGAACAGCTCGAGCGCGGCGGCGATTTGCACTTCGACGATGTGAAACGAGCCGCGCTGGGCATACGAGTTGAACGTGTCGATGCCGGCGCCGATGACCAGCTCGCCCTTGTCCGACTGGCTGACATAGACATGCACCGTGTTCGACATGACAACGCAGTCGAGCACCGGCTTCACCGGCTCCGAAACCAGCGCCTGCAGCGGGTGGCTTTGCAGCGGCAGCCGCACGCCGGCCATCGCCGCGACCACCGAAGCATGGCCGGCGGCGCAGATCGCGATTTTGTGTGCGGCGATCGTGCCGCGCGTCGTCTCGACCTCCTCGACCCAGCCGCCCGCGGTGCGGATCGCGGTGACCTCGCAGTTTTCAATGACGTCGACGCCGAGCGCATCGGCCGCGCGCGCATAGCCCCAGGCGACCGCATCGTGGCGCGCAACTCCGCCGCGCCGCTGCAAGGTGGCGCCGAGCACAGGATAACGGGCGCCGGGATCGACGCTGAGGATCGGGCAGAAGCGCTTGACCGCGCCCGGGTCG
>JAFAWI010000557.1 GCA_019241915.1 Alphaproteobacteria bacterium | reverse complement strand
GTGACGGTGAAGGCGACCGTGTAGTCCTTGCGCATCACGGTCGGGTACCACTGCGTCGTATCGATCGCGTTGAGCGTGCCGTCGATCCAGATGTCCTTGAGCTGCCCGATCAGGATAACCGCCGGATCGCGGTACGCCGCGACGTTGCGGGTGGTGACGGTGACCGCGAGGTGCTTATCGGGGCCGTAGCCGAGCTTCTGCATGATCTCGCGCGCCTGCGCCCGGTTCTTGGCGATGTCGGGATCGTAACCGGCGAGCGTCTTCAAAGTTTCGGGAGGCATGCCCCAGACGCCGTCGGGCGGCGGCTGCAGCGTCGCGCCGATGCTGCCCTCGCCGTCGCCGATGATCTTGATAAACTCGCTGCGGTCGAGCGCGAGCTGGATCGCCTTGCGCAGTTCGGGATTGTCGAAGGGCGGCGCATGGCGGTTGGTGATCAGCGTACGCGTCGTGTTCCAGCTGTCGATCCGGCATTGCATCTCCGGAGCAGCGCCCGTGATCTCCTTCATCAGCGCAGGCGCGATAAAACCGGGGCCGGTGCGATCGAATTGCTTGGCGCCCAGCGCTAGGATCCAGGTCGATTGGTTTCGGATGATCGTGTACTCGATGCCGTCGAGATAAGGCCGGTCCCGCTTCCAGTAATCCGGGTTTTTTACAAGCTTTATCGACTCGTTGGGCTTGAACTCGACGAACTTGAACGGACCGGTACCGACCGGGTGCTGGCGCATCTGCGCCGGCGGGACGTGGCACGGATAGACCGGCGACCACCCCGAAGCGAGAAACAGGACAAACGACGGCTGCGGCCGCTTGAGGTGAAAGCTCGCTTCGAAATCGCCGTTGGCGGTAACCGAATCGACGTTCTGCCACCACGATTTACGCGGATTGACGCGCAGCTTCTGCGGCGCCTTTTCGGTCAGCAGGTCCCAGGTGCATTTGACGTCGGCGGCGGTGAACGGCTTGCCGTCGTGCCATTTGACGCCGTCGCGCAGCTTGAAGGTCAGCGTTGTCTTGGCGTCGTCCCAGCTCCAGCTTGTCGCCAGCTCAGGGTGCACTGTGTTCATGCTGTTCTGCGCGATGTGCTGGTCGAACACGACGAGGTTGTTGAACACCGCCATCATCGGGCCTTCGGAGACGATGGTCGATTCTTCGAGGACCGACATGCTGGCAGGGCTGTCGCCGTGCGGCATGCGCAGAATCCCGCCGGCCTTCTGCGCGAACGCCGCGCCGTCGGCGCAGGTCCAGATCAACGCAACTGCGGCAAGCCTCGCCAGATCTCGGGCCATCGGCGATCTCCCCCAACCTTACGCCAGCGTCAATATCCGCGCCTGCCGAAAGCGGCAAGCGCCGCGCCGCACGCCATCCACGGCTCGGCCGCGGAACTCGTCAGCCGGTGGGCGTCCTTGACGTTGGTGCAACGCGCAGAGGAAAGTTGCGGCCGAACCTTGCCGCCGCGTTTGGAGGAACCATCGTGAGTGTCGGATCGCTGCCGCTCTCTGGCTATACCGTGCTCGACCTGACCCATGCCCGTGCCGGGCCGACCGCGGTGCGTCAGTTCGCCGATTGGGGCGCCAACGTCATCAAGATCGAGCCGCCCGGCGGGCCCGGCACCGACATTACCGGCTCGCGCCGCGACGGCTTCGATTTCCAGAACCTGCACCGCAACAAGCGCAGCCTCGCAATCAACTTGAAGACCAAGGAAGGGCTCGCCGTCTTCATGAAACTTGCGGCGAAGGCCGATGTGATCGTCGAAAATTTCCGCTCGACCGTGAAGCACCGGCTCGGGGTGGACTACGAGTCGGTCAAGAAGATCAACCCGCGTATCGTCTACGGCAGCATCTCGGGGTTCGGCCAGACCGGGCCTTATGCCAAGCGGCCGGGGGTCGATCAGATCGCGCAAGGCATGGGCGGCCTGATGTCGATCACCGGCTTCCCCGGCCAGGGGCCGGTGCGGGTCGGGATTCGGATCGACGACCTCTGCGCCGGCCTGCTGCTGGCGCAGGCGATGATGATGGCGCTGATCGAGCGGGAAAAAACCGGAGAAGGGCAGTGGGTGCACACCTCGCTGCTCGAGGCGCAGATCTTCATGCTCGACTTCCAGGGGTCGCGCTGGCTGCAGGCCGGCGAGGTCGCCAAACAGGCCGGCAACGACCACCCGACCGGCATCCCGACCGGTCTGTTCCCAACCGCGGACGGCCAGATCAACATCGCCGCCTCGGGCGACAACCTCTACAAGCGCTTCTGCGAGGCTGCCGAGGTGCCGCACCTGCTGACGGATCCGGATTACGCCACCGGCCCGGCGCGCTCGAAAAACCGCAAAAAGCTCAACGAGATCATCAGCGAGGTGACAAAGAAAAAGTCGAGCGCCTACTGGATCGAGCTGCTGAACGAGGTCGGCGTGCCGTGCGGCCCGCTCTACACCATCGATCAGACCTTCAACGACCCGCAGGTGCAGCACCTCGAAATGGCACGGCCGATGGACCATCCGCGGCTCGGCGAATTGAAGGTGGTCGGCCAAGCGATCAACATGATGAAGACGCCGGAGCCGGCGCGGATGCGGCTGCCGACTCCCGACAACGGCCAGCACAACGACGAGATTCTGCGCGAGCTGGGCTACAACCAGGCCGAGATCGCCGGCTTGCGCGAAGCCGGGGTCTTCGCCGCCGCTTAACACCGCCACTCTCTCGTCATGGCCGGGCAGGGGGTCCCGGCCATCCAGGTGGATGCCCGAACAAGTGCGGGCATGACGACTCCGGGGCCAGTCATTTAATCAGGAGTAAAAGGATGCTCGACCAGCCGCTCGTTTCCTCGAAGATGATCGCCGAAAAGGATGGTGGCATCGGCCGCATCGTCTTCAACAACCCGGCGCGTCATAACGCGGTCTCGCTCGATATGTGGCGGGCCGTCGGCCAGATCATGGAGGATTACGAGAGCGATCCCGCGGTGCGGGTGATCGTGCTGTCGGGCGCCGGGGGCAAGGCGTTCGTGTCGGGGGCCGACATCTCCGAGTTCAAGGAAAAGCGCGCCAGCGCCGAGGCGGCCGAGGAATACGCAAGGATTTCGGAAAGCGCCCGGCTGGCGCTGCAAAACACGCTGAAGCCGACGATCGCGATGATCCGGGGCTACTGCATCGGCGGCGGGATGGCAACCGCGCTCGCCTGCGACATCCGCATCGCCGCGGAAGGCTCGAAGTTCGGCATCCCGGCCGCGAAGCTCGGTCTCGGCTACGCCTATGACGGCATCAAGAAGCTGATCGACATCGTCGGCCCGGCCTATGCCCGCGAGATCTTCTACACCGCACGCCAGTTCACCACCGACGAGGCGCTGCAGATGGGGCTCGTCAACCGGGTGATGGCGGACGGCGAACTCGAAACCTATGTCGAGAACTACTGCAAGACGATCGCCGGCAACGCCCCGCTGACGATCCGCGCCGCCAAACAGATCGTCCGCGAGGCGCTGAAGGATTCCGACAAGCGCGACATGGAATTGTGCAAGCGCGTCGTTGCCGAGTGCTTCGCCAGTGAGGACTACACCGAAGGCCGCACCGCCTTTATGGAAAAGCGCCGGCCGGTGTTCAAGGGACGGTAAGCCGCAACCACCGACCCTCACCCGGCCATCGCCAGGCGATGGCCGCCCTCTCCCGAATTGCGGAAGAGGCGGCTCCGGCCAAGGCCCGGAGGGGTGAGGGCATCGCCGAGGATCGTCACCATGAAGCTTCCGCGTCACGGCCGCTACGAGTATGTGCCGATCCACAAACGGCCGACCTACGACTGGCCCGAGGGCAAGCGGCTCGCGGTCTTTTTCTGCAACAACATCGAGTTCTTTGCGTTTCGCGCCGGGCTCGGCAGCGATTTGACGGGCGCGCCGTCGGATCAGAACCAGCGCAACTACGCCTGGCGCGACTATGGCAACCGCGTCGGGCTTTGGTACTATTTCGACCTGCTCGACGAGTTCGGCCT
>JAFAWI010000049.1 GCA_019241915.1 Alphaproteobacteria bacterium | reverse complement strand
CAGCGCAATGGTGATCGAGAGCCTCGTGTACGCGATCCGCAGCACGGCGTTCTATGTTCCCAATTCGGTCGGCGTCCAGGAAGGCGCGTATGTTCTGCTCGGCGGGGCATTCGGGCTGAGCCCCGAGATGGCGCTGGCGCTGTCGCTGCTGAAGCGGGCCCGCGACCTGACCATCGGGCTGCCGGTGATCGGGTTGTGGCAAGCGGTCGAGAGCGGCCGCATCTGGCGCCGGCTTGCCCGGAAGTCGGGGGCGCCGCTGACCGAGCAGGAGTAGCCGGACACCAAAGCCTATTCAATCCGCGGCTGAACTGGCTTAGCCTGCGGTCGATGAGCCGGCTGCGCGATAAGACCTGGCGGCGATTCGGTGCTTTGTTCGCCGGCTTTGCGCTTTACCTCCAGCTTGCCTTGGCTGGATCCGGGGTTCTCGCGCTCACCGCCGGGGCGCCAGCCGGCGACCTTGTCGCGAACCACGCGCTCTGCCTGGCTGAAGGCGGTGCGCAACCTGTTCCGCCCGCCGATGCTCCACCTCCGCCGGCGCATGACCACTCGATCACGTGCTGCCTGTGGCATCCGCTGCCGGCGCTGACCGCGCTTCCAGAAGCCGCACCGCATGCGGTCCGCTACACCGATTTGGGCGGTCTCCCACCCCACAATGAAGCCGTTATTGCCGAACTTCATCAGGCACCGGCCAACGCGCGCGCGCCGCCTTCTTTGAGCTGAGACAGCCCCGCTAGCGAGCCGCCTTCGTCGAGCAGCGCTCGCGTCTGCGCACTCAGTTCAAAGGATACCTTCGATGAAGCCTCTCCGCTTCGCCGCGCTGGCTACGGTGCTTGCCGTGCCCGCCGCCGCGCACGCGCACGGTTTTGCCGGCGACCGCTTTTTCCCGGCGACGATCCTGACGGACGACCCGTTTGTCGCCGACGAGATGTCGCTGCCGACCTTTACCTACGAGCCAACCGCGCCGGACGGCAGCAAGACCTTCGACCTCGACTTCGATGTGTCGAAGCGGTTAACCCCAAACGTCGGGATCACTCTCTCGCAAGGCTGGCAGCACATGAAGCCGGCCGGCGGTCCAGGGGTCACCGGGCTCACCGGATTCTCGACGGCGATTGACTATCAGTTCTTTACCGACGCGCCGCACGAGTTCACCGCGATGGCAGGGCTGGCAGCGAGGTGGGCGCATACCGGCCGGGTCGCGGCGTTGGCGGCCGACGATTTCACGACGCTGTCGCCACTCATCGATTTCGGCAAGGGTTTGGGCGATCTCCCCGAAAGCCTGCCGTGGCTGCGGCCGATTGCCGTCACCGGCAATCTCAGCCTCGATTTCCCGACCAAGACCGAAAGCGCGGGCAATCCCAATCCGAACAATTTCCACTATGGCTTCGCTTTCGAATACAGCCTGCCCTACCTCCAGCAGAACGTGAAGGATATCGGCCTCAACCGGTTCTTCAGGCAGCTGATCCCGCTGGTCGAGGTGTCGTACGCAACGAGGCTCAACAGAGGCCAGGGCGGCCAGACGGTCGGAACCATCCAGCCGGGCGTCATCTGGGCGGGGCAATACATGCAGCTCGGCGCCGAGGCAATCATCCCGATAAACCGTGCGTCGGGCCACGGCGTCGGGGCCATCGTCCAAGTGCACTTTTATCTCGACGACATCTTCCCGACTTCGTTCGGGCGGCCGCTGCTGGGAGACTGACCATGAAACGCATGCTTCTTCCGATCGCATTGACGGCGGTCTTGCCGGCTCCCACGGCGTTTCCCCACGCCTTTCTCGACCATGCGGTTCCGGCCGTCGGCAGCACCGTCGCCGGCGCCCCCACGCAGGTCGAGCTTTACTACACGCAGGCGCTCGAACCAGCCTTCTCCGAAGCGGCGCTCACCGGCCCGGACGGCCAGGCGATCACCACGGCGCGCGCCTCGGTCGATCCGCAAAACCCGATGGAGCTGGTGCTGAAGCTGCCAGCGTTATCGCCCGGGCATTACAAGGTGAAATGGCATGTCGTCTCGGTGGACACGCACCGCACCGAGGGCAGCTTCAGCTTCGACGTGCAGTAGCGCGCCGCGGCAATGGCTGAAGCGCTGATTGCGGTCCGCTTCGTCCATTTCCTGGCGGCGATGGGCGCCTTCGGCATCGGCGCGTTCCGCGTGTACGGCCTTGCGGGCGAATCGTCGACGCGGCAGACGGCGGCCTATGGCGAGCTCCTGCGCGTGTTGCACCGCGCGATGACGAGCTGCGCGCTAACCGCGCTGCTGACGGCATTGGCGATGGTGCCGTGCGTCGCGGCCGAAATGGCGGGGTCCACCGCGGTCGGGCTCGATCCGCAGACCTGGCGTCTGGTCCTCACCGATACAACGTTCGGCCGCACCTGGTGCTGGCATATCGGTTTTGCGATGGTGCTGCTCGTGCTGTGCCTGCAGCCGCCGCGCCGGGTCACCGACGGTGCCGCGACGCTGGCCGCGCTGCTGCTGCTCGCAAGCCTCGGTTGGGTTGGCCATGCGGCTGTCGATCATGCCGGCGGCATCGGCCATGTCATCAACCAGATGACGCATCTGACCGCGGCCGGGCTATGGCTCGGCGGGCTGGCGCCGCTCGGCCTACTGCTGCGGCGCGCCACCGCGGCAGATGGCATGGCCTATGGCGAACTCGCCCGGGCCGTATTGCCGCATTTCTCGCGTGTTGGATACGCGGCGGTAGCGATGGTGGCGCTCACCGGCGCTGTCAACAGCATCCTGTTGGTTGGCAGTGTCGCTGCGCTTGCCGAAACCGGCTATGGCAGGCTGCTCGCGCTGAAAATCCTGTTGTTCTTAACGATGGTCGCGCTCGCGCTGATCAATCGATGCCAGCTGGTTCCGCGGCTGCGCGATGCCGCAGCAGTGCCAGTCGCGCTGTGGGCGCTCTATCGCTCGGTCGTCGGCGAGCAGGCGCTCGGGCTGGCGATCGTCGCTGTCGTTTCGGTCCTCGGTACGTGGCCGCCGGCGATCGAAGCAATGCCGATGCATTGAATAATGCAAGCGACTTGCGAAAAGCTGGAATTGTGCCATAGGCTTGAACCAATGGCGCGCAAGGCGATCGTGTCGGAAGCAATCATGGCGCTGCTCGAAGAGCGCCGGCAACACGCGTGGACTCTCGAGGGAATCCACGCCGCGCTGACGGCGCGCGGGATCGCGGCGAACTTTACTTCGGTGTTTCGCGCCGCCGAGAAGCTGGCGGCCGACAAGCACCTGCACAAGGTCGCCGTCGATGACGGCCGTATTCGCTTCGAGCTGGCGGGCGCGCACCACGATCACCTGCACTGTGACAGCTGTGGCGAACTCGTGCCCGTGCCGTGCCTCGTCGGCAACGCGGCTTTCGCGACGCTCGAGCGGGAGATGGGGATCGCGATCGCCCGCCATTCTCTCGTCCTGCGCGGCCTGTGCCGCGACTGCCGCCGGCCATGACCTTGGGCGCAACTCTCCGCCCGATGGCGGCGCGCCTCGGCGTCTTTGCCCTGCTGTTTCAGGCGATCCTGTTCGGCTGGCACCACCACCATCAGTATTTTGCCGGCCGGCAATCGACAACGGTCGTCGCAACCCCACCAGCGGCTCCGGTGGCAGCCGACGACGAGGACGATTGCGAGATCTGCCAAGTCTTGCACCATCTAACCGCCGCGCCGCCGGCTGTTGTCGCGATGCCTCCAACCGCGGCGACAGGCACAACATCCCCGCCGCCCGTCTCGGCTGTTCCTTCTCGCTCTGCGGCCCTCGCCTTTCGGGCCAGGGCGCCACCCTCGGTGAAAGCTTCCGTCATCTCCTGATCGATCGGGCCGTGGGCAATCCGCGGTACAGCTTTCAGGCCGAGGTCCACAATGTCTGATGCTCTCCATTGGTGCGCGCGATTGCGCGCCGCGGCGACCGGCCGGCTCACCGCCGCAGCCGTTTTTGCCGCCACGTTCCCTGTTCCTTGCTTTCTGCCCGGGATCGCCTCGGCCGAAGGCACGGCCGGCAGCTCGGATGTCGGGCTTGGCCCGTCGCTTGAAATCGACGTCATCGCCAAGTCGCTCGACGAGGCGCGCGGCCAGATCCAGCCAAGTCTCGGCGCCACCACCTATCAGTTCAAGCGCGAGACGATTGAAAGCCAGCCGCAGGGCTACAATCAAGCGTTCAACCAGTTGTTGCTGCAGGCACCGGGCGTGGCCCAGGATTCGTTCGGCCAACTCCACGTGCGCGGCGATCATGCCAATCTGCAATTCCGCATCGATGGGGTACAACTGCCCGAAGGTATCAATGTCTTCGGGCAGGCGCTTGAGACGCGGCTCGCGCAATCGGTCTCATTGATCACCGGAGCGCTGCCGGCGCAATACGGCTTCCGCACCGCCGGAGTGATCGACATCCAGACCAAAACCGGGCTTGAAACCGGCGGATCGGTGTCGATGTATGGCGGCCAGCAAGGCTGGTTGCAGCCGAGCTTTGAATACGGCGGTCATGTCGGGCAGGTGAACTACTTCGTCAGCGGCGACTTCCTGCACAACTCGATTGGTATCGAGAACCCGACCGGCAGCTTCAACGCGATCCACGACAAGACCGACCAGGAGCGCGGCTTCGCCTTCATCTCGGGGATCATCGACCAGACGACACGGGTAACGGCGATCGCCGGCACCTCCCGCGGCCAATATCAGATCCCGAACAACCCCGCGCAGACGCCAGGCCCGGGTCTAACGGTCAACGGCACCACGACCTTCGATTCCTCCGACCTCAACGAGAACCAGCGCGAGATCACCCACTACGGCATTGTCGCGGTGCAGAAAAAGCTCGACGACATCGACTTTCAGGTCTCTGCCTTTAACCGCTATTCCAGCGTCTATTTCACACCTGACCCGCTCGGCGACCTGCTGTTCAACGGCATCGCGCAGACCGCCTATCGACGCAGCATCGCCACCGGCACGCAAGGCGACGGCAGCTGGCGCATCGCCGACGACCATACCCTGCGGGCGGGATATTTCATCCAGGGCGAGCGCTCGACCGCCTTCACGAATTCGTTGGTGATCGGATTGAACCCGGACGGCTCGCAGGTCTCCGACCAGCCCATGTCGATCGTCGATTCCAACGGCAAGACCGGCTGGCTTTACGGGGCCTATCTGCAAGACGAGTGGAAGATCGCGCCAAGGCTCACGCTCAACTTTGGCGGCCGTTTCGATCTCGTCGACGAATTTACCCACGAGCACCAGTTCAGCCCGCGGATCAACCTCGTCTGGGAGCCGACCGATACGACGACGTTCAAGCTCGGCTACTCGCGGTATTTCGTCCCCCCGCCATTTGAGTTGATCGCGGCCACCGACATCGGCCTCTTCGCCAACACCAGCGCGGCACCCGCGACCACGCAGGACGACGTCGCCAAAGCCGAGCGGGACCACTACTTCGACGCCGGCGTCAGCCAGGTGCTGCTGCCGGGGC
>JAFAWI010000682.1 GCA_019241915.1 Alphaproteobacteria bacterium | reverse complement strand
CTCCGGGGTGAAAAGCTGTTCGCTATGGAGAACCGACTTTCGTTTATGCGGTTCCCCAATTTTCCCGAGCCCGTTTTCTGCCGACCGGCGTGGCTTCGGTTCGGCCGGATATGATGCCGTGGCGCGACCGAGTTCTCGGCGAGTTCGGCAAGCGATAGAGTGACCGGGCGAACCGGAGGCCTGCGATGACAACCGAAACCTTAACGCGCCGTGCGCTGATCGAAGGCCCATGGGTCTGGACCGGAACCGAGATGCGCCAGCGCCAGGCCGAGTGGACCTATCGGCTGACTGAAGCAGAACTCGACGAGATCGATGCGGCTGTCGCGGCGGTGCGGGCGCGCGGCCTCGACCTTGCCGCCATCACCCGTGACGACTTCCCGCTGCCTCGCCTCGGGCCGGTGCTCGACCGGCTGCGGCGTGAGGTCGTCGCCGGGCGCGGTTTTGTGCTGCTGCGGGGTATGCGCGTCGTCAGCCGCGCGCTCGAAGAAACCGCGACGGCCTATTGGGGCGTCGGCGCCTATTTCGGCCATGCCCGCTCACAGAACGCCAAGGGCCATCTGCTCGGGCATGTCTACGATCTCGGCCAAGGACTCAGTGCCACCAACCCCAATCTGCGCAGCTACGCGACCAACGAGGGACAGAAATTCCACATCGACCGCTGCGACGTGGTCGCGCTGTTGTGCTTGCGGCGGGCGAAATCCGGCGGGCTCTCGACCATCGTCAGCTCGATGGCGGTGCACAACGAGATGGCGCGGCGCCGGCCGGATCTGCTCGACCGGCTGTACCGCCCGTTGCCGGTCGACCGACGGGGCGAGGTGCCGGAGGGCAAGGCGCCGTTCTACGAGGCGCCGGTGTTCAACGAGCATGCCGGCAACGTCTCGGTGCTGTACTCGCGGCTGCACATCGGCTCATCGCAGCGTTTCCCGGAGGCGCGGCGGCTGACCTCGGAGGACGTCGCGGCGCTCGATATGATCGGCGAGCTGGCAAACGACCCGGAGCTGCGGCTCGACATGGATTTCCAGCCGGGCGACATCCAGTTTTTGCACAACCACACGATCCTGCATTCCCGCTCGGCCTATGAGGATTGGCCCGAGATCGAGCGCAGGCGGCACCTGCTGCGGCTGTGGTTATGCCCCCCGGACGCGCGACCACTGCCGCCGGTGTTCGCCGAATGCTACGGCGGGGTCGAGATCGGCGACCGCGGCGGCATCGTCTGCAAAGACACCCGCCTTCATGCGCCGCTGACGCCGGCCTAGTTCGGCAGCCAGCTCAGCGCGCGAATTTCGGTGAATTCGCGCGGCAGCTTGCGCCATGTATCGCCGGCATCCTCGGTGGCGTAGAGCTCGCCATAATGGCTGCAGCTGACGATGCGGTCGGGGTTCGCCGGGTGCACGGCAAAGGTCCAGATCGGGGAGTTGGGCTCGACCGGTAGCGTGGCGGCTTCCCACTTATTGCCGCCGTCGCGCGAACGCTGGATCGCCCCTGTCTTGCCGACCGCGCCGTCGCCGGTCGCGACAAACAGCGTCTTCGGGTCGTCGATCTTTTGCGTCAGCGCTCGGCAATAAGGCAACCGGAACTGCTCGCCGACCCCGACCGGCATCCAATGCTCGCCGACATCGGTCGTGGCAAAGATTTCGCGCGGCGTCGTGGTCAGCACCTTGCGGCTGCCGTTGACGTTGATCGTGATGTCGTGGATGTCGGGGTCGGGCACCCCTTCCTCGATCCGCGTCCAGGTATCGCCGCCATCGAGGCTGCGGCGCACACCGTCGACCTCGACCCCGGCCCAGACGACCTTGGGGTTCACCGGGTCGATTGCCAGCGCGGTAACCCGCGGGATGCGGACATTGGGACATTCCTCGACCATATCGACGTTGAGCTGCTGCCAGGTCTTGCCGCTGTCCTTCGAGCGGTAGAGCGCTGCGGGCCTTGTGCCGGCAAAGATGATTTCGGGGTTTGACGGGTCGACCGCGATCTTCCACACGTCCACTTTGTTCATCGGCGAGTCGAGCCGAGCGAAGCTCTGACCCGCGTCGGTGCTCTTGTAGATGCCGTCGTCGGCACCGGCAAAAACCGTGCGCAGCTCGCTCGGGTGTACGCTCATGCCATAGACGCGGCTCTCGCTCCACAGCCCCTGCTGCACGCGGCCCCAGCTTTCGCCGCCGTCCGGGCTACGCCACAGCCCGCTGCCGATCGTGCCGATGCAAATCGCGTAGCTCATGGTGTCCTCCCTGTTTGCTGCATTAACGGAGTGGGTGGTTCGAGACGCCGCGCCCTGCGCGGCTCCTCACCATGACGGAGTTAATTCTCGAAAAAAACAGCCCGTCATCTAGTGGAGCGCCCGAAAGGCGCGTCTCGAAGGACGCACCGCCTTTCGTCTCAGTACCCTTCCCACCCGGTGTGCGAGATGTCGATCACGACACCGTCCGGGCCGGACCATTTCATCTCGAAATTCGCATGGCCGCCCGCGGCCATCGTGTTGTCGATATGGTCCTTGCCGGTTAGCTGCTCGGCGTTGGCGATCTTGAGTTGCTCGACCGCGTCATCGAGATCGTCGACCTCAAAGCCGAAATGGTGGATGCCGGTGAAGTTCTCGCCATGCGCGCCGACATCGGGCGAGCGGTTATCCTTGAGATTGAGCACGGCCACGTTGATGTGGCCATCGGTAAGGAAAACCGCCCCGTTCGGGCTGCGCCGGACCTCTTTGAGACCAAAGGCCTCCTTGTAGAAAGCGGCGGTCTTCCCCGGATTTTCGGTCGTCAATGCGATATGCCGGATACGGGCCATCTCAACCTCCGTGGCAATGCGACATTCCGTCTAGATTAATTCCGTGCCCCGCCGCTTGTCACTCGCCGCGCGCGGGGATCGGCGCTACAGTTTCGGCAGGCAAATCCGGAGCAACGACATGGCGCGCGACGGCTATCTGATCCTCGACAGCGATCTGCACATGATGGAGCCGGGCGACCTATGGGCCCGTTATCTCGACGCCCCCTACAACCGGAATCCGCCTGCCTTTTTCGGCGGGCAGCAGGCAAAGCTCGA
>JAFAWI010000533.1 GCA_019241915.1 Alphaproteobacteria bacterium | reverse complement strand
AGACGAGCTTGCCGTCCCTGTGGACGCCGGCGAGCAGCGAGCGGAAGCGGCCCTGCGTCGTCGTCCAGGCGCCGATCACGACCTCCTGGCCGCCGCGGCATTTGGCCTTGGTCCATCCGCCGCCCCGGCCAGCGCTGTAGGCCGCGTCGAGCCGCTTCGAGATGATCCCTTCGAGCCCCGCGTCGCATGCCGATCGGAGCACCGTGTCGCCGCCCGCCTCGAAGTGCTCGACGTAGCGAAGGCGCGCCCCGCCATCCCCTTCCGCTGCGAGCAGCGCAGCCAGCCGGGCTTTGCGCTCGGCGAGGGGCAGTGGCTGCAGATCCTCACCCTCGGCGAACAGCAGGTCGAAGGCGAAGAACACCAGACCGTCGGTCTTGCGCTCGGACAACGCGATCTGCAGCGCGGCGAATTTGGGAACGCCCTGCTCGTCGAGGGCAACGATCTCGCCGTCGATCACGCAATCGGGCAGCTCCGCCGCCGCGCCGGCGATTGCCGCGAACTTGTCGGTCCAGTCGAGGCCCTTGCGCGTTTTCAGCGAAACCTTGCCGGCGGCCACGCGCAGCTGCATGCGGTAACCGTCGAACTTGATCTCGTGCACCCAGCCGGGATCGGTGGGCGGACGGCCGACCAGCCGGCATAGCTGCGGCTCGATGAAATCCGGCACCGGACCGCTCTTGCGCCGGCGCGGCGCGACCAGCGTCGGTGCGGCGCTGACCTTGGAATGCCAGACCGCGTCCGGCGCCACCACCCGATCGGTGCCGAGCATGAACGGCTTGGCGCCGCGCCCCCGACCGGCCGCGATCGCCGACATCGGGCGCCCGGACGCGACCGAGCGGTCGTCGGCGAGCAACGCGTCGCCGTCGCCGTTCTGCGCCGTCTCGTCGCGGTGTTTGATGAGCAGCCAGTTGGTGCGCTTGCTGCGGGTGCGGTCGTTCTTGAGACGCACCAGAACCCAGCCGCCGTGCAGCCGCTCGCCGTCGAGGCGAAACTTGAGCTCGCCCTTGTCCAGACCCTTATGCGGGTCAAAACCGTCCTCCGGCTCCCAATAGCCGCGGTCCCACAGCTGAACCGTGCCGCCGCCGTATTGCCCCTTGGGGATTGTGCCTTCGAAATCGCCGTAGGCGAGCGGGTGGTCCTCGACCTCGACGGCGAGGCGCTTGTCGTGCGGGTCGAGCGAGGGGCCGCGGGTCACCGCCCACGACTTGAATACGCCGTCGAGTTCGAGACGGAAATCGTAGTGCAGCCGGGTCGCCGCGTGCTTCTGAATCACGTAGCGCAGGCGGTTCGACGGCGCGACGGTCGACCGGTCGCTCGGCTCGGCCGTCTTGGTGAAATCGCGTTTCTTGCGGTAGGTCGCAAGCTTGCCGTCGCTCATGAAGCCTTCTTCCGGGTTCGACCGGACGCGGCGCGTGTCTTAGCCGCGGGCTCGCCTTTCTCGGCCGCCGCGGGACGGCCGCCCTTGACCGGCAGCAGCATGTGCCCCTGGCGGCGGTCGCCTGCCGCGGCCTTTCGTTTCGCGGCGACCGGCTGGGCCTTGCCGCCGCCCTCGGCGAGACTGCGCTTCAGCGCCTCCATCAGGCTGATAACCTTGGGCGGCGCAGCGGCTTGCCGCATAGCCGCCGGCTTGCCGGCAACCTTGCTCTCGACCAGCTCGCGCAGTGCGTCCTGATAGCGGTCGCGAAAATCGGCAGGGTCGAAACCGGCTGCGCGCCGTTCGATGATTGTCTTGGCGACCGCCACCATCTCAGCTTCGGCCGGCTCGGCGGCGCCATCGAATTCCGCCGCGCGCACTTCGGAGGCGCTGCGCAGCGTGTTCATCAGCAACCCGCCGCCGCGCGGCTCGACCAGCACCATCCGCTCGCGGCTCGACAGTACGATCCGGCCGATGCCGACGCGGCCGGTCTCGGCCATCGCTGCACCGATCACCGCAAACGTTTCGAGCGCGATCTTGCCGTCGGGATACACGAAATACGGTGTGTCGAGATAGAGCGGGTCGATCTCGTCCCGCTTGACGAAACGGTCGAGATCGACGGTCTGCGACGACTCGATGCGCAGGGCCTGCAATTCGTCGTCAGGGATGATGACGTACTGGTGCCGCTCGTATTCGTAGCCTTTGGCGAGATCGGCCCGCTCGACCTTCTCGTTGGTCTCGGCATCGACCAGCTGCTGACGGACCCGGTTGCCGGTTTTCGGGTTGATCTGGTGCAGGCGGATGTTCGACGCCTCGCTGGTTGCCGGCGTCAGATAGATCGGGCACGACACCAGCGACAGACGGAGAAAGCCGTTCCAAGTCGCGCGCGGCATAAGCCACCTCCTGCTTATCCGGTGAACGCTTCGCGCGCACGATTGGCGCAAAGGCCCGCCGGAACCGGGATTTGAGCCATGTCGTTCTGCTTTAATCAACCTTAAGGAGAGGTTAATGAAGTCGAAGCTTGTCGCGGAGGGCGCCGGCGAACGCACCTTCGTGCTGATCCTCGACCCCGGCGAGGAAGCCTTTGCTGCGATCGCCGCCTTTGCCCGTGAAGAGAGTCTCAGCGGCGCGTCGCTGACCGCGCTGGGCGCCTTCGAGAAGGCGACGGTCGGTTGGTTCGACCTGGCGCAGAAGACCTATCGCAAGATACCGGTCGATCAGCAATGCGAGGTGTTGAGCGCGATCGGCGACATCGCCACCGGTGACGACGGCAAGCCCAGTGTCCACCTGCACGTCGTCCTCGGCTTGAGCGACGGCTCGACCCGCGGCGGCCATCTGATCGAAGGCACGGTGCGCCCGACGCTGGAGGTGACCTTGGTCGAGACGCCAAGTCATCTGCGGCGTAAGCAGCGCCCGGAACTCGGCATCGCGCTGATCGACCTTACGGCCAGCTGAGCGGTTTTTGCGGCCCTTGGGCACCACAGAGAGTTCCCCCAGCGGCGCGGGGAGCAACCGCTAACCTGCCTTGTCTCGCTGGCAAAGCACCGACTGGCGCGACGCGCGTCAGTACCCGCGCGCCCAGTCGATGACGTTGTGCAGCGGCTTGCCGTCGAGATAGGAGCGCAGGTTGTCGCAGAAGATGTCGATGCCGCCGTGGCGGTACCGATCGCCCATGCTCGATGTATGCGGCGTGATCAGCACGCGGGGATCGGACCACAGTCGCGCGCTTGGGGAATGCTCGAACTCGCCGACATAGACATCGAGCGCGGCACCCCGCAGCTGGCCACTGTCGAGCGCATCGGCAAGCGCCTCCTCGTCGACGATCTCGCCACGCGCGACGTTGACGAGAATACCGCCCGGCTTCATCGCCGCGAAACGTGCGGCGTTGAA
>JAFAWI010000530.1 GCA_019241915.1 Alphaproteobacteria bacterium | reverse complement strand
CGGCCGATGCAGCCGGGCTTTTGCCGGTGCTTTGCGGCCGGGCCCGTTGCGTGTACCTTGCCCCTCTTCGGCGTGCGCAGACACGCGGCCCGCAACCCCCGGCGAGGCAGGCGATGGACAGGGTCGTTTTGGTGCTGGACCGCTCTTCCCTTGTCGCGGCGCTGATTGGCGCCAGCTATCTCGGCTTGCTCGCCTGCGACATCGATCTGACTTCGTGGCTGAGCCCGCACGCCCGCGCGCTGGTTTTTGGCATGGTCGGCCTGTCGGCGATGTGGCAGTGGAAACGTCAGCGCTTCTAGCCGCACAGCTGACGCCCGGCTGCTGCGGGCATCGCCCGTTCATTGGTTTAAGGCTCAAAACGGCGTTCGAACCCTGCCCAGCACGCGTCGTAGTCGCGCTGCAGTTCGGGGCATGCGAGCGCGAACGGCGTCGCACGGATCGGCAACGCTGTCTCGAACATGAAGGCCAACGTGTCGGCGATCTTCTGCGGCGTCAATTCGGCCGCGGACGCGCGCTCCCAGGTTGCACGGTCGGGGCCATGCGCCGACAGGCAATTGTGCAGTGAGGCGCCCCCGGGCCGAAAGCCCTCGGCCTTGGCGTCATAGGCGCCGTGCACCAGCCCCATAAATTCGTTCATCACGTTGCGATGAAACCACGGCGGGCGGAACGTATCCTCGGCGACGAGCCAGCGCGGCGGAAAGATCACGAAATCGCAGTTGGCGGTGCCGGGCGTATCTGTCGGCGACGTCAACACCGTGAAAATCGACGGGTCCGGGTGGTCGAAGCTAACCGTGCCGAGGGTCATAAAGCGCGCGAGATCGTATTTGCAGGGGGCGTAGTTGCCGTGCCAGCCGACGACGTCGAGCGGTGAGTGATCGAGTGTCGCCGCCCACAGATTGCCGGCAAACTTGACCACCGACTCGGTCGCCACGCGCCGGTCCTCGAACCAGGCCACCGGTGTCTGAAAATCGCGCGGATTGGCAAGGCCATTGGCGCCGATCGGCCCGAGCTCCGGCAGCGTGAACGGCATGCCGTAATTCTCGCAGACATAGCCGCGCGCCGTCCCGTCGGGCAGCTCGACCCGGAAGCGCACACCGCGCGGCACCACCGCGATCTCACCGGGCGCCACGTCGATGATGCCGAGTTCGGTGCGCAGCAGCAGCCTTCCTTGCTGCGGCACCAGCAGCAGTTCGCCGTCGCTGTCGCTGAACACGCGATCGCCCATCGGTGTTGTGGCGCGATAAAGGTGGATGGCGATCCCGGCCTGAGCGATCGCATCGCCGTTGCCCGCCATCGTGGTCATTCCCTCGACAAAATCACGCGGCTCCGACGGCAGCGGCAACGGGTCCCAGCGCAGCCGGTTTGGCGTCGCCTCGCCCTCGGTAAAAGGCGTACTGCGCCACAGCCCATTGTCGATGCGGCGGTAGGGTCCGTGCATCGCCGACGGCAGGATGCGGTAGAGCCAGCTGCGCCGGTTGCGGTGGCGCGGCGCGGTGAACGCGGTCCCGGAAAGCTGCTCGGTGTACAGGCCGAGCGGCGCGCGCTGCGGCGAGTTGCGGCCTTGCGGCAGCGCCCCCGGGACAGCCTCGGTCGCGTGCTCGTTGCCGAAACCGGAGAGATATGCGGCGGCTCTCTCGCTCATGGTCGTCCTCCACAACAGCTCGGTCGGCGACCGTGACGGACGGTCTCCGCGTCAGATGATCGTTGGGCATCCAAGTTTACAGGCCGGAAGAGGGCGCGAACGCCGCTCCGACCGCGGTTCGCGGTTTCGCGCGGCGGCGGCAGACGGCGTCAAGCGCCGCAGGCACACTCCACATGAAAAATGCGCGCCGCATTGCCGCCCAGAATCGCCGCGCGCTCCGCTGCCGTCAGCGCCGTTCGCTCGACGACGCCGCACGGATCGGGATCGCCTATGCCAAATGGGTAGTCTGAGCCGAGCATCACCTTGTCGGCGCCGGCCAGATCGCACAGGAAACGCAGCGCCAGCGGCTCGAACAGCACCGTATCGAAGTAGAGGCGGCGAAAATTCTCGGCGGGGTCGGCGTATTCCGGATGGATCGTCTGGTTGCGCTTGAGCCGGCCCAGCGCGTAGGGCAGCGCGCCCCCGGCATGCGACAGCAGCAGATGGACTCCGGGAAACCGCGTCAGATGGCCCGAGAACAACAGACGCGCCACGGCAATTGTCGTGTCGGCGAGGCGACCGACCGCGTTGATCAGGTCGTAGCCATCGAGCCGGTCGTCGCTGCAGATGTAGTGCGGGTGCAGAAAAATGCCGGCGCCGCGCGCCGAGGCGACCTCCCAGAACGGGTCGAGCGAAGGATCGTCGAGATTGCCGCCGACCCCGTTGGGTTGGGTCGCGATCATCGCGCCGTTGAACCCGGCGTCAAGCGCCTCCTCGAGCACTTTCGCGGCCAAACGGCCATCCTGCAACGGCACCGTCGCGAGCGCCGACAGCTGCGGCAGCGACGCGACGTCCTTTGCCATGTGTTCGTTGTAAAACCGGGCCCAATCGGCGCCTTCCTCCGGCGCCAGGTCGTAGCCATAAATGTCGGTCCAGCCGCCGACCAGCTGGTGGTCGACCCGCGCTGCCTTGAGCCAGTCGCGGCGCTGCGTCAGATCGTGCAGCCGCGGTTGGATCGGCCGCCCCGGCCCGCCGCCGCCGAACGCCATGCGCGGCGCCGCCGCGTCATGCAGTTTGACCGACGGGAACAGCCGCTTCTCGTCGCGCAGCGCATCGAGCAGCGTCGCCGGCACGACATGGGCGTGCGTGTCGATGATCATCCGCCTCCCCCTATCGCAGCGCCGGCGCGATGTCGGTGTGGCCGAAATCTTCGCCTTTCGACGACGTATCAACAATCACGCG
>JAFAWI010000384.1 GCA_019241915.1 Alphaproteobacteria bacterium | reverse complement strand
CGGGACGGCGACTGCTCGCTGATCCGCATCGCCAACCGGCACGCCAATGTGCTCCAGGTGGTCGGCGCCGAACGGCTGCGCCAATTGTTCCTGATGCTCAGCGAGCATTCGGCAAAGCTGCTGAAACTCCCCGATTACGGCCTGGAGGTCGGCAACCCGGCGGACATCGTCATCATCGATGCGGCGACGCCGGAGCAGGCGGTGGCCGAAATCCGTCCGCCGCTCGCGGTCTGGAAACGCGGCCGCCGCACGGTGACGCGGCAGCCGCCCCGGCTGCACGTTCCTAACGGAGAGGGGTGAACGCGGTTTCGCGGCAGCGCAGCACGGCAATCCCGGTGACGACCGCGGCGGCGATCAGATAGAACGCCGGGGCGCTGGAGCTGCCCGTCTCGCGTATCAGCCAGGTCGCAATAAACGGCGCAAACCCGCCAAAGATCGCCACCGCGATGTTGTAGCCGAACGACATCGACGTGTAGCGCACGCGAGTGGGGATGATCTCGGTGAGGAACGATGCGCAGGTCGCCGCATAGGGCGCGTAGCACACCATCATCAGCAACTCGCCGATCACCGCAAGCGTCAGGTTGCCCGAAGACGCCAGCAGGAAGAACGGATAGCCGAGCAGGATAAAGGCGACGCAGGAAAAGATCATCAGCGGCCGCCGCCCGACTCGGTCTGACAGCCGGCCCCAAAATGGCAGCTGGACGATCATGAAGGCCAGCCCCGCGGTGCTGATCCACAACGCCGTCGGCTGCGGCAGCTTGCCGATGTTGATCATGTAGTTGGTCATGTAAATGAGCGCGATGTAGTACGCGACCGTATTGTGCAGCGTGCTGGTGAAGGCGAGCAGAGTCTCCTTCGGATGCCGCGCGATGGCTTCGACAAACGGGGCCTTCGCGGTGGCGCCCTGCTCCTCGATATCGGTAAAGATCGGCGTGTCGCTGATCTTCCAGCGCATATAGGCGCCGACGATTCCGACCGCGAGACCAAACAGGAACGGCAGCCGCCATCCCCAGGCCGCCAAATCCTCTTTCGACAGCAGCGAGTTGAGCAGCGCCGCGGTCAGCGAGCCGCAAAGAAAGCCGGTGGCGACGCCGACCAGCTGGAACGAGCCGAAATAGCCGCGCCGATGCTGCGGCGCGTATTCGACGATATAGGCGCTCGACCCGCCGAACTCACCGCCGGTCGACAGGCCCTGAAACAGCCGCACGACGACCATCAGCGCCGGCCCGACGACCCCGGCCTGCGCATAGGTCGGCAGCAGCCCCATGGCGAAGGTCGATGCCGCCATCACGAAGATGACTGCGCTGAGCGCCTTGCGGCGGCCTTTGCGGTCGCCGTAAATGCCGAACACAATCGAGCCGACCGGCCGCATTACAAAGCCGACGCCAAACACGGCAAAAGTCGACAACAGCGACACGGTCGGGTCGCCGCTCGGAAAGAACAGCTGGGAGATGATCGGCACGAGATAGCCGTAGACGCCGTAATCGTACCATTCGAGGACGTTGCCGATGACGCCGGCCGTAATCGCGCGCTGATAGCTCGATGGTGCTTCGACCGGTATCGCTGCCGCTGTCATCCCGTCCCCCGTTGCTATGCGTCACAATCGTGACGGCAACTGCACGCGCCGGGCCAGCAAAATCGGCTGCCCGGCGATCAATGCTCGGGCGCAGGGCCGCCCTTGGTCCAGCGGAAGCCGGTGAGCATGCCGTCGGTGAACTCGCACTCGACACCAAGCTCGCGCCCGGCCGGAACATCCTTTGGCAGATCGTCGCGCGAGCCCTCGACGCGCGCCAGAATTTTGCGGACGCCGCTACCCTCGGAACTGCGCTGGCCGATGTCGATATCGGCGAACGGCATCGCGCGCTGCATGATGTCGGCGCAGCGGTCGGCGAGGCTGAGCGTATCGGGATTGATCTTGCCGCCCAGCGTGTGTGCGGTATCGCACCCGGCGATAAGGCCGGCAGCGGCAACGCAAGCAGCAATCGCGGATCGCTGCATCTCAGCGCGCCCGCTCGTCGGCCATGTCGATGACGCCGCGCGTGCGGTCGCCGACCGGAACGCTCCCGAGCACCTGCCCCTGGCCCATCGAACTACCTCGCCATGCGCCGCCGGCAGACGGCCGGACGCTTCGGCCGTCAGTTGAAGCAAATTGCAGCGCTCGCGGTCAAGCCGCGACGGCGGATATATACTCCTCTATGCCGATGCAGACCTCACGCCCGCGCACCGCGCTGCCCGCCACGCTGTGTACGACACGGCTCGAACGGGGCGCCGGCGCGCCGCTGTCGCGGCAGCTCGCCGCCGCGCTGC
>JAFAWI010000335.1 GCA_019241915.1 Alphaproteobacteria bacterium | reverse complement strand
GGCCCAGCGCCGCGGCTGGGGCCGCCGACGCCATGCGCAGCGCCTCGACGAGCGGCATCCCGAGCAGCCGCACGCAATTCCGGACCGCGCTCGCCATGTCCAGGGCCGAGCCCGCGAGGCGGCCGCTGGCATCGCGCAAAGCCCCGCCGTCGACATGGATCGCGCGGCCCTGCAGCGTGAACGCGCGCCGTGCGCCGCCGACCGGCGGCATCGCGTCGGTCACGAGCAGCGGCTGCCCCGCGCCGCGCAGCGCCAGCCGCAACGCTGCCGGTGCGACGTGATGGCCGTCGACGATGAGCCCGTACCAGGCCGCGGGCGCTTCCAGGGCGGCGGCGATCGGTCCCGGCGCGCGCGCCGAGATCGGCGGCATCGCATTGAACAGATGGGTGAAGCCGCAGAGGCCGTCGGCGAGCGCCGCCCGCGTCTCTTCGTAACTTGCTGCCGAATGACCGAGCGCAACGCGGACCCCGGCCTGCACCAGCGCGGCGATAAAACCTTCCGGCACCCGCTCGGGCGCCAGCGTGACGAGCGTGCAGCCGGGAAACGGCGCGGTGAGGAACGCGATATCGGCCGCGTCCGGTGTCCGCATCAGCGCCGGGTCGTGTATTCCGCAGCGCTCGGGCGACAGGAACGGGCCTTCGAAATGGATCCCGAGCACGCTCGGCTCATCCCGCATCGCCGCGAAAACCGCGTCGCGCGCCTGGCGCATCGTTGGCGTGCTATCCGTGATCAGCGTCGGCAGCAGCGCGGTCGTGCCGAATTTGCGGTGCGCGCGGACGATCGCGGCGATGGCGGCCGGGGTCGGATCGTCGTTGAACAGCACGTCGCCGCCGCCATTGACCTGGAGGTCGATAAAGCCCGGCACCAGCCATTGGCCGCGCGGCAGGCGCAATACCGCGTCGGCGTCGAGCTCGGCGGCGTGCCGCATGCCGCACACGCTGCCGTCCTCGACGAGAACGGCCGTATCGGCATGCGTTTCGGCGCCATCGAATAGCGTGTCGGCGGCGATCGCCATGCGGCTCATCGGGTGCGCGTGACCTTATGCAAATGGCGCGGCCTGTCCGGGTCCAGCCCGCGTCGCGCGGCGAGTTCGACAACCATCGCATAAAAGCTCTCGATCAGGCACAGCGCATCGGCGTCCGGATGATCGCAGGCGAGCACCGGCAGTTCCCCGGCGCTGCTGCGGCCGGAATCCGCGCACAGCACATGCGCCCCCTTGCGGCGCAGCGTGTCGGCCAGCGCGCGCAAGCCGGGCGCGGTTTCGTCGGGCGCCACGAACATCAACAGCGGGTAGGCCGGCCCGATCAGCGCCACCGGCCCGTGCAGGAACTCGGCGCCGCTGAAGGCTTCGGCGTGCAGGTTGGCCGTCTCCTTGAGCTTGAGCGCCGCCTCGCGGGCGATGGCGAGGGTTGGGCCGCGGCCGATCGCCACCAGACTGGTGGCGGAGGCCAGCGTCTCCGCGGCGGCGCGCCAATCGAGCGCCAGCGCCTCGCCAAGGCGGTGCGGCAGCCGCGCGACCGCCTGCGCCAAGGCATCGTTTCCCGTCCACAGCGCGGTCAGGCGCAGCAGCGCCGAGAGGCTGGCGAGAAAGCTTTTGGTCGCCGCGACGGCACGCTCGGGTCCCGCCGCCAGCGGCACGACAATGTCGCAGGCGGCGGCAAGCGGGCTGCGGTCGTCGTTGACGAACGCACAGGTCAGCGCGCCGGCACGGCCGGCCGACAACGCGGTTTCGATCAGGTCGTCGCTGCGGCCGGACTGCGAGATCGCGAGAAACAACTGACCCGCGAGGCGCAGCTCGCTGCGGTAGGCGGCGGCGATTACCGGCGCGGCGGCTGCGACCGGCAGCCCCAGATGTCGCTCGATCAGATGCTTGGCGAAGGTGGCGGCATGCGCCGAGCTGCCGCGCGCACAGGTGACGACCAGCGCGGGCGGCCGCTCGCGCAGCCGTGCGGTCAGCGCGCGCAACGGCGCGGCGACTACGGTTTCCTGGCGCGCGACTGCCGCCGGGGCTTCGCGCAGCTCGATCGCGATGAGGTTCATTCGGCGGCGGCCCGCGGTGCGACCGCAGCCGCGGCGATGTGCAGCGCACCGGCCAGCGCGTCGTGCTCCGCCAGCACCAGATGGCGACGGGTATCGGCGGCGAGATAGGGTTCGAGCGAGGCCGCGACACCGCCGACCAAGGCGATGCGCGGCACGCCGAGCGCAACGAGCCGCGCCGCCAGCGCGGCGATTTGCGCCGCGGCAAGCCTCGCCAATTCGTCGCCGAGCGGGTCGCCGCGTCGTGCGTGCTCGAACAAAAGCGGCGCCAGCAGCGCATAATCGGCCGGTTTTGCCGCGTCGGCCCAGCGCACCAGCGCATGCGGGTCGCGGCCGAACCCGCCAAAGGCGGCCGCGAGCAGCGGCGTCCAGGAGCGGCGCCCGTCATAGGCGTGCAAGGTCAACCGGATCAGTTCGCGACCGAGCCAGGCCCCGCTGCCTTCGTCCGACAGCGGCAATCCCCAGCCACCGACGCGGTAACGTTGGCCGCCCGCAATCCCCCAGCCGATGCTGCCGGTGCCGGCGATGACGACACCGCCGTCCCCGCCGCCATGCGCGCCCCGGCAGGCCGCTTCGGCGTCGGTGACGATGACGGTGTGCGCGAACGGCAGCGGATGCCGCTGCGCCGCGGCCAATTCCAACGGCTCGCTGGCGCCGGCGAGGGCGAGGCAGGCGGTCAGCCTGGTGAACGCGCGGCGCGGCAACCCGGCGGCGGCAAGGCACTGGCCGGTGGCGTCGAGGACGGCGGCGAAGGCCTGCAGGAAGCCGAGCCGCAGGTTCGCCGGCCCGCCCTCGCCCTCGGCGAGCAGCGCGCCCGATCGCGTCGCAAGGCGGGCGCGGCAGCGTGTGCCGCCGCCATCGACGCCGAGAAGCAGATCGCGGCCGTCTTCCATGCAATCTTCAACACCGGGCGAACCCAAAGAGCGCCGCCGGCGTTGAGCGCAGCGAGAGCATGAGATGAGCACCGAACGCGCCAGCCCCCGCTTCGCCGGGATCGAGCTTTGGAGCCCCGGCGACATCCTCGACGGCATCCTGGAGGGACAGCTCGCTGCCGTCGCCGCGGTGCGCGCCGCGCGGCAGCGGCTCGAAGAAGCGGCCCTGGCGATCGAGCTGCGGTTGCGCGATGGCGGCCGGCTCGCCTATGCCGGCGCCGGCACCTCGGGCCGGCTCGCCATCCAGGATGGCGCCGAACTGCTGCCGACCTTTGGCTGGCCGGCGGAGCGCTTGTTGCTGCTGCTCGCCGGCGGCGACGCGGCGCTGACCCGGGCGGTCGAAGGTGCCGAGGACGATGCGGCGGCCGGCGGCGCGCTGGTGCGGCGGCATCGGCTCGAAGCGCGCGACGTGCTCATCGCGGTCGCCGCAAGCGGGACCACGCCGTTCACCGTCGCGGCGTTGCGCGAGGCGCGCGCGTCGGGCGCCCTGACGGTCGGGGTCGCCAACAACAAGGCGACGCCGCTGCTGGCCGAGGCCGACCACGCAGTCTGCCTCGACACCGGGGTCGAACCGATCGCCGGCTCGACCCGGATGAACGCAGGCACCGCGCAGCGGGTCGCGCTGATCGCGCTGTCGAGCCTGGTGATGATCCGGCTCGGCCGCGTCTACCGCGGGATGATGGTCGAGATGCAGGCGGTCAACACCAAGCTGGTCCGCCGCAGCGAGAACATCCTGATGCAGCTGTCGGGCAGCGATCGCGAGGCCGCGCGCGCCGCGCTCGACCGCGCGGGCGGTAGTCTGAAAACGGCGATCCTGTTGCTCGAAGGCTGCGACCCCGCCGAGGCCGCGGCGATCCTCGACCGTGCCGGCGGCCGCCTGCATGCCGCCAAGGACATCGCGCACCGACGCCGCGGCGGGAAGCGTTGAAGGAGGCCGCCATGCCTTCGCGGTGGCGGCGCGATCACTCGGCGGCGGCGCGAGCCGGCTCCGCCTTCAATATCGGCAGCACTTCCTTGGCGAACAGTCTGAGGCTGCGCTCGGCGACCTCATAGGGTGTGCCGCCAAAGCGGAACGCGACGTTGAGCTCGAAATCGCCGACCACCTCGCGGCGCGCCTCGAGGCCGCGCAGGATTTTGTCGGGCGTGCCCCAGCTCGCCGCCTGCATAAAGCCGGCGACCGCACCGTCCAGGCCGCCCTTGCGTGCGATTTCGGCCTTCTGCTGGTAGGCGTCGTAACCCTTCACGGTCTTGAAGTGCTCGCCGAGAAATTCGTAGTGGTAGAAGTTGCTCTCGACAAACTTGCCCTGGTAGCGCCGCGCGTCTTCTTCGGTCCCGGCGAGGTCGGTGCCGCAGACGCAGAACTCGGTCAGCATGACGCGCGGCGGCGCGGTGCCGTGATATTGGCGGTGCAGCTCGCGGCCGCGCTCGATCGCCGGCAGCCGCATCTCCCATGGACGGTCGGCGAACATCACGATGTGCGCCCCGAGCTTGGCCGCGGAGTCGATCGAATCCTCGCTCGACGCGACGGCATAGATCCGCCCGTTGAACGAATGCTGCGGTCGCGGGCGGATCTCGATGCGCGGCTGTTTGTAGAACTTGCCGTCGCCTTCGATAAAGCCGGTCTTCAGAGCGTTGACGATCATCGGCGCCGCCTCGTCGAAGCGCTCGCGCGACTCGTCCATGCTGAGCCGGAACGCGGCGAACTCGCGGCGCGCCAGGCCGCGCCCGAGGCCGAGTCGCAGCCGGCCTTTGCTCAGCATGTCGAGCACCGCCGCCTGCTCGGCCACCCGCAGCGGGTCATGCCAGGGCAGGATCACCGCGGCGGTGCCGAGGTCGATGTTCGGGCACAGCGCCGTCAGGTAGGTCATCAGCTGGAGGTTGTCGGGCACAAACGAGTAGTCGTTGAAATGATGCTCGGCCGACCACAGGCAGTCGAAACCAAGATCGGCGGCGAGCCGCGCCAGGCGGATTTCCTCGTCCCAGACGCGCGCGTCGGAGCAGTTGTCCCAGCCGTAGCTGGCGAACACCATCATCATGCCGACGTCCATCGCGCGCTCCCTCATCGATCTGCGGCATGCTTTCACAGCGCCGATCGTGTCGCAAGCCGGCCCCCGAAACCGGCGGGCGCGCGCGGCCACGCAAAAATCGTCTGCGCAAGTCGCGCAAAGGTGGATCAACGCAGGATTTAGCGGCGTTGACTCCGCGTCCCGTTCTGCTGCGCCAGAAAAGGCCCCTATTGCGTGGTTGCCGCGACCGGCCCGGTCAAAGTGTTCGGCTATGCGATCGTCTCGGCGGACGGGATGATCGCCGATGCGGATGGGCGCATGCCGCCAGGCCTCATTCATGACGCCGACCAGGTTTTCTACCGCACCTCTCTCGCTGCGGCTCGCGTTGTCCTGCACGGCCGCAATTCAGGGGAGGGCGGTCCCGAGGCGGCGCGGCGGACGCGCGTGATCGTCACGCGCAAGGTCGATGCATTGGTGATGCTGCGCACCGAGCCGGCGATCCTGCTGTGGAACCCGGTGGCGGCGCCCTTTGCGGCGGTGGTCAAGACCCTGGGGCTGCGGGACGGCGTGGTCGCCGTGGTTGGCGGCACCGATGTTTTCGAGCTCTTTCTCGGCTTGGGCTACGACGCGTTTTACCTGACCCGTGCGGCCGCCGTCATGCTGCCGGGGGGCCGGCCGGTCTTCCGTCGGGTTCCGGCCATCGCGCCCGAACGTTTGCTGGCCAAGGCCGGTCTCAAGCGCCGTCGCGAGCGCGAGCTCGCGCCGGACCTGACGCTGAGCGTGTGGGAGCCCGAGCCGCCCGAGTAGGAGGCGCCGTCAGTGCCGGACCCGATCGTTGTAACAGTGTCGCACCGGCTCGGCCGCGACGGCGCGCGGCGCCGCATCGACGAGAGCCTGACGCAGATTCGCCGCCAGCTGGCGGCGTTCACGAGCTCGCTCGACACCGCATGGAAGGGCGACCGGCTCGAATTCAGTCTGGTCGCGATGCGGCAGCAGATCGCCGGTCATCTGGACGTCGAGGAGTCGCTGGTGCGGATCGTCGTCGAGCTGCCGTTGTTGCTGCGCATGCTGGCCGGGCCGATCGCGCGGCGGGTGCAGGGCGAAGCCGCGCTGCTGCTCGACAAGCCGCGTGTATGACGGCAGAGGGCGCCGCCCGTCGAATGTCCCCTGTTGCGGCCGCAGAAAGCGCGCGCTGGCCGCGGCGATGGCGATCTAGAGATGGCTGTTGATGACCAGCGCGACCGCGCCGATCCCGATCAGCGTGTGGAGGACGCTGGCGCTCATGCTCTTCAGGCGGCGATCGGAGAGGACGATCGGCCGCCAGCGCGGCGGCCCGTCCTGCGAGCACCAGACGGCGGCGAACACCACCGCGGTAAACACGACGACGAGCCCAAAATTGACGTGCGGCGACGCGTCGAGGAAGCTGCGCAACTCGAGACCCGCGAACGCCGCGCCGATGAAGCCCAAGGCCGTGGCAATCGCCAGGATGGTCGCGGTGAATCCCGCGAGATCGTGCTCGTAAGACCGCAGGATGGCTGTCAGCTTGCTGTGCATTCGCTCTACGCCTTTCTGGCGCCGTCGCTGTCAGTGTTGCCGCGATGCATTACCGATCTGCTAACCGATCGGCCGACCGAGCCGGATAAAAGGGTTAACGCAGCGACGCTCGGCCGGCCGTGCTGCCTGGTGAACCCGGCAGCCGCCCGCCGGCGCTCGATGCCGCTGATCGGCGCTCTGGCCTCGCTACCCGGACTGTGCTTGTCGGCGGTACTGTGCTGGGGGGCGCCCGGCGAGCCCTCTGGCGATCCCGCCGCGCGGCGAAGCGAAGCCGATACCCATAGCCCTCCGTGGAATGCCGTCGCCAAAATCCAAACCAACATCGGCACCAAATGCACCGGTGCGCTGATCGCGCCGACCGTCGTGCTGACCGCCGCGCACTGCCTTTACAACCGCCGCACCGGGGCGCTGCTGCAGCCTGGTTCGGTGCATGTCCTCTTCGGTTTCGGCCGTGGCGATTATGCCTGGCACGGGCTTGTCAAAGCCTACGTCACCGGCGCGGAGTTTGCGGCCGCCGGCAAGGAGGGACCGCCCGAGGCGGATTGGGCGCGGCTCGAACTGGCCGGCGCGCCCGCGGCGACCGCACCGCTGCCGCTCGCCGCCGCGCCGCCGCAAGCGGGCGATGCGGTCGCTCTGCCGGGTTACGGGCAGGACCGCAACCAGGTGCTGCTGATCGACCGCTGCAAGATAACCGGTGTGGCCGCGGGTCCTCGCGGCGGGGCGCTGGTGACGCACGATTGCGCCGCCATCCACGGGACAAGCGGCGGCCCGCTGCTGGCGCGCTCGGCGGCGGGCTGGACCGTCGTCGGCGTCAATATTGGGCGCTCGCGGACGGCGAGCATCGCGCTGCCCGCGGTGACGCCGGGTATGCAGGAGTAGCTCAGCGCACCGACCGATGGCGCGGCTCGCTCACCCGCCGGGCTCGGCATGGGCGCCGTAGCCGCCGCGGCCGACAAGGTAGAGGTTCGGGTCGAGGCTGCGCTGACCTGCGGGCGTTGCGCCGTATTCGCGGTCGTGCTTTTCGATCTGCGCCGCGTAGTTCTCGCGGTACAACCGGTACGCTTCCTCGTGCCGGGCGATCGCCGTGGGATGGAACTCGCCTTCGCTCGGCGGCGGCAGGATGTCGAAATGGCCGCCGCTGTTGCGGCCACGCACCAGCGGCACGCGCATCCGCACATCGCTGGTGATCCGGCAATGGGCCGGGATATAGCTGATCCCGATGCCGACCCGCCGGTGGGCGGCACGATTTGGTGCCGAGCGATGCGTGCACAGCGTGTGATGCAGCGAGAAGCTGCCCGCCGGCACCGCCATCATCACCGAGCCGCTCCGGTCGAATTCCTCGACGACGGCCTGGCCGCCGCCGTTGATGCTGTCTTTGAGGCCGAGGGCACCGTGGTGCAGCTGCCGCGGCCGGCCGCGCTCCGGCACCACCTCCATGCAGCCCGCCTCCTCGGTCGCGTCGGTCAGCGCCACCCACGCGGTGACGTGCTCGTACGGCTCGATACCGAAATAGGTCGCGTCCTGGTGCCACGCGGCAAAGGTCGGGCTGTGCGCCTCCTTGATGAAGAATGTCGTGGTGAAGACGAGGATGTCGCGCCCGACTAGATCCTCGACCGCGTCGAGGATCGCCGGATGGCGGATCAGCCGGTCGAGCCACGGCAGGAATGCGTACGCCGCCGAGCGCCAGCGCCAGTCGCCCTGGTTGACCGGCTTGCCGAGCCAGGCCTCGTACCGCGCCAGCCCGTCGCGGCATTCGCTGAGCTCGGCTTCGCTCAGCGCCCGGTGCGGGAAGGAATAGCCGTCGCGGCGATAGGCGGCGATCTGTTGGGCAGTAAGCATCGGCGGCCTCCACAGCGGGCTGACGGGCAAGGCTACTCCAACCCGGCGCAGGCCGTGATTGATTTATCCGTTCCAGCCCATCCCGTGGCCGGTTGCAACCTCGCAGGGCGCTGCTGC
Source organism: Alphaproteobacteria bacterium (assembly GCA_019241915.1). Taxonomy (GTDB): domain Bacteria; phylum Pseudomonadota; class Alphaproteobacteria; order ATCC43930; family CGMCC-115725; genus DATARH01. Next base: position 746 of record JAFAWI010000335.1, on the reverse strand, counting down.
GCCATGCCGTGCATCGGGCGGGTCAGTTGTTCGCCCAGATGATGTCGCGGATGCGAGGATAGACCTCCGCGGCCCACCGGCGGCCGCTGAACACGCCATAATGACCGACCCCGGTCTGCAAATGGTGGTTGCGGCGCATCGGCAGAATTGACGTGCACAGCTCCTGCGCCGCGAGCGTCTGGCCGACCGCGCAGATGTCGTCGTTCTCGCCCTCCACCGTGAGCAGCGCGGTGCGCCGGATCGCCGCCGGCTCGATCTTGCGGCCGCGCGAGAAGAGCACGCCGCGCGCCAGCTCGTGCTTTTGGAAGATGCGCTCGACGGTTTGCAGGTAGAACGGCGCCGGCAGGTCCATCACCGCAAAATACTCTTCGTAGAACGCACGGTGGGCCGCGACCCCTTGTTCGTTCTCGTCGACGAGGTCCCCGTATTGCCGCGCGAAGGCGCGCAGGTGCCGTTCGAGGTTCATCGCCATAAACGCGGCGATCTGCAGAAAACCGGGATAGACGCGGCGACAGGCGCCCGCGTGCTGCGTCGGCACCCGGCTGATCAGGTTGGCCTCGAACCAGTCGATCGAATGCTCCATCGCCAGGTCGTCGACCTTGGTCGGCTTGATCCGTGTGTCGATCGGCCCGGCCATCAGCGTCATGCTGCGCGGCTGGCAAGGGTTGCCCGACTGCGCCATCAGCGACACCGCGGCGAGGACCGCGACGACCGGTTGGCAGACCGCGACGACATGCGCGCCGGGC
>JAFAWI010000191.1 GCA_019241915.1 Alphaproteobacteria bacterium | reverse complement strand
GATGTCTGCGAGATCGAGATCACCGGCATCGGCATCCTGCGCAACCCGCTGATCCGCGAGAAACGCTAGCGGACGTTACCTGTCACGTCATGGCCGGTTCGTTCGGGCCATCCACGTCTTTTCAGCCGCCGGCGACGCTTCCGTGGGTGCCCGGAACAAGTCCGGGCATGAGGGATAAAGGTGGTTCATGACCCTCTCTCTGTTCGATCTGACCGGCAAAGTCGCGGTCATTACCGGCTCGTCGCGCGGCATCGGCCGGGCGATGGCCGAGTTGTTCGCCGAGGCCGGCGCCAAGGTAGTGATCTCGGGCCGTAACCTCGAACCCTGCGAGGAAGTCGTCGCGGCGATCAAGGAGAAGGGAGGCGAGGCCACCGCAGTCACCTGTCGCATCTCCGACAAGGCGCAGTGCGAGAGCCTGGTCGCCAACGCCAACGAGGCCTACGGCCGGGTCGACGTCATGGTGTGCAACGCCGCGGTCAACCCGCATCACGGGCCGATCGACGACCTCAAGGACGAGGTCTTCGAGCGGATGATGGTCAACAACGTCCAGTCGAACTTCTGGTTCGCCAAAGCCGTCAAGCCGGGCATGGCCGAGCGCAAGGACGGCTCGATCATCTTCGTCATCTCGGTTGCGGCGCTGCACGCCTCGCTCGAACTGCCGATGTACGGCATCACCAAGCTCGCCGATTACGCGCTGGCCCGCAATCTGGCCGCGGCTTGGGGCAAGGACGGCATCCGGGTCAACTGCATCGCCCCGGGGCTGGTGGTGACGCAGTTCGCGCGGGTTCTGTACGAAGACCCGGAGCGCCGCGCCCGCCGCGAGGCCGCAACCCCGCTCGGCCGCCTCGGCCAGCCGGTCGATATCGCCGGCCCAGCGCTGCTGCTCGCCTCACCCGCCGGCGCCTTCATCACCGGCCAGATCATCACCGTCGATGGCGGCACGACGATCCAGTCGCGGTAATCCGAGTGGCAACTACAGCATCCCCAGTCGGGTGCGGTGTTTGGGCGGCGGGAAGGCGCGGTCGAGGTCGGCGAGGTCGTCGTCGCCGAGTTTGAGGTCGAGTGCGCCGAGATTCTCGCGCAGATGGTTTTGGTCGGTCGCTTTCGGGATCACCACCATGCCCGGCTGGCGCAAGAGCCAAGCCAGCGCCACCTGGGCCGGAGTCGCGCCGCGCCGTTTCGCGACCTCGGCGAGCCCGGCGTGGCCCAACATGCGGCCCTGCTCGATCGGCGAATAGGCCATGATCGAGACGTTGCGCTCACGGCACCACGGGATCAGCTCCCATTCGGGGCCGCGGCGCGCCAGGTTGTAGAGGACCTGGTTTGACGCGACGCTCGCGCCGCCGGCGGTCTTGACCCACTCCTCCATGTCGGCGCGGTCAAAATTGCTGACCCCGTGATGACGGATCTTGCCGTCGCGCTGCAGCCGCTCGAACGCCGCCAGCGTCTCTTCAAACGGGTGCGAGCCCCGCCAATGCAGCAGATAGAGGTCAATGCGGTCGGTCTTCAGCCGCTTGAGGCTTTTTTCGCAAGCGTCGATCGCGCCGCGTTGCGATCCGTTGTAGGGCAGCACCTTGCTGACGATGAACAGCTCATCGCGGCGGCCCTGCGTCGCTTCGGCGCAAATCTCCTCGGCGACGCCGCTGCCGTACATCTCGGCGGTGTCGATCAGCGTGATGCCGAGGTCGATGCCGAGCCTGAGCGACGCCACCTCGTCGGCCCGGCTGCCGCGGCTCTCGCCCATGTGCCAGGTGCCCTGGCCATAGGTCGGCATCTTGCTGCCGTCCGACAGCGTGATCTGCGGCATCTCGGTCATCGATGGTCTCCATCGCGGCGCAGGAAGACGAGACGCGCGGCGCCGTACACGCGCTCGTCGATCATGGCAAACCCCGGCGGCGCGGCGAAGTCCTCACGCGCCGCCAATTCAACCACCGCCAGCGCGCGCGGCGCGAGCCATCCCGCGTCGGCCAGTGCGGCCAAGGCCGGGCCGGCGAGGCCGCTGCGGTAAGGCGGATCGAGAAAGGCCACGGTGCAGGCGTAGGGCGCGCGCGGCGGCCGGATCGCGTCTGCCGCAACGATGTCGGCGGCGTCCTCCTCGTCGAGCGCGGCAAGGTTGCGGCGCAACGCGGCGAGCGCGCCTCGATCGGTCTCGATGAAGGCGGCACGCGCCGCGCCGCGCGACAACGCCTCGATGCCGAGCGCACCGGTGCCGGCAAACGCGTCGAGCGCCGACTCGCCGGCTATGGGTGAGCCGGCGGCGGCGAAGTCGCCGTGCGACAGGATGTTGAACAGCGCTTGGCGGGCGCGGTCGCTGGTCGGCCGCACCGCTTCGCCCGGCGGCGCGACGAGCCGACGCCCGCGGTGCCTACCGCCGACGACGCGCACGGGGTTTGGCCTCGCCGCCGGAACCGAGCTGGTCGGCGAGTACCGAGCGCGGCACCTCCTCGACCGCGCCGCGCGCCAGATGGCCGAGCTGGAACGGACCATAGGCGAGACGGATCAGCCGGGTCACCGGGTAGCCAAGCTGCTCCAGCACCCGGCGTACCTCACGGTTCTTGCCTTCGCGCAGCGACAGCGCGAGCCAGGCGTTCGAGCCCTGCTGGCGCTCGAGCTGCACCCGGATGGAACCATAGCGGACGCCATCGACCGTCAGGCCTTTTTCGAGCGCCGCCAGCCGCGCCGGATCGACGGTGCCGTGCACGCGCACCTTGTAGCGCCGCAGCCAGCCGGTTGCCGGCAATTCGAGGCGGCGGGCGAGCGCGCCGTCGTTGGTCAGCAGCAACAGCCCTTCGGAATTGAGATCGAGCCGGCCGATCGAGATCAGCCGCGGCAATTCCTTGGGCAGCGCATCGAACACCGTGCGGCGGCCCTTCTCGTCGCGGTGCGTGGTCACGAGGCCAGCCGGCTTGTGGTAGCGCCACAGCCGCGGGCGCTGCGGCTCGGGCAGCGGCAGGCCGTCGACGCGAATGTCGCTGGCCATGGTGACGG
>JAFAWI010000179.1 GCA_019241915.1 Alphaproteobacteria bacterium | reverse complement strand
AGAGCTTCTCGCCGTCGTGGACCACCTTCATGCCGAACTCGGGCAACAGGCGCCGGTAGAAGGCGCGAGCCGCCTCGAACCGGCTCACCGTCAGGATGACATGCGCCATCCCATTGATGTCGATCGTCATCGGTCCCCCACGAACGCCGCCCAGACCCCTTTCGGGTGCCAGACCGCCCTCATCTCGGCGCGCGCCGTCGCCTCGTCCATGCCCAGCACGTCGCGCCGGTAGCGGTAGAAGAACGCAGCGACCCGGTAGTTCGCGATGCAATGGACGTGCACCGGAACATCCTTCAACTGCTCCATCACCGAGCAGAACCGGTCGAAATCGAGCTCGGTCGGCTTCTCGAAATCGACCGGGATGTGGATATAGGTCATACCGAGGCGACGGACGCTCGCCGCCTCGTCCGGGAGCGCCTTCTCGTGGGTGTGGAGGCCGAGGTTGACGACGTGGCGGACGCCGAGCGCGCGGATGTCGGCGAGTTGCGGTTCGGTCGGCTGACCCGAGGTGGTGACCCGCTCGTCGAGCCGCCGCCAGTTGTAGATGGTTGCCGGATCGGACATGGGTTTCTCGCTGGCGAGGAGGGCCGCCCAAAAGGCAGCCCTCCTCGGTTTGCGCTGCGCTGGGGTTTTACGCCGGAACGCGGTAGAGGCCGCAGAGCTTGTTGCCGTCGGGGTCGCGCAGATAGGCGAGATAAAGCTGGCCGACGGCGGCCTGGCGCACGCCCGGCGGGTCCTCGATCGAGGCGCCGCCATTGGCGACGCCGGCCTGGTGCCATGCCTGCGCCTGCTCGGGGCTGGTCATCGCAAAGCCGATCGTGCCGCCATTGGCGTGGCTGGCGCCCTTGCCGTCGATCGGCTTCGACACCATGAAGCGGCCGCCGTTATGGGTGTAGATCAGCCGGCCGCGCGGGTCCTCGGTGCCGGGCTGGGCGCCGATCGCGGTGAAGACCGCGTCGTAGAATTTCTTCGACCGGGCGATGTCGTTGCTGCCGACCATGACATGGCTGAACATTCGTTGCTCCTCCTGTTGAAACGTGCCGCAAATCTCTCGGTTATGCCGCCATCTGCAGCCGAACGCGCAGCATGTCGGCGAGCTTTTCGCCGATCATGATCGTCGCGGCGTTGGTGTTGCCCGAAATCACCGTCGGCATCACCGAGGCGTCGGCGACGCGCAGCCCCGCGATGCCGTGCACCTTGAGCTCGGGATCGACCACGGCCATCGGCCCGCTGCCCATCGTACAGGTGCTGGTCGGGTGATAGACCGTGCCGCCGCGGGCGCGGGCATAGGCGAGCAGGTCGTCGTCGCGCTGCACCGCCGGGCCGGGCTGGAATTCCTCGGCGACAAAGCCGGCGAGCGGCGGTTGCGCCAGCACCTCGCGGCACAGTTTGAGCCCGGCGACGATCGTCTGCTGATCGACCGGGTCGCTGAGGTAGTTGGGGATCATCGCCGGCGGGTCGGCCGGGTTGCCGCTCTTGAGCCGGATCGCGCCGCGGCTTTCCGGGCGCAGCTGATAGGCGATCATCGTAAAGCCCGAGAACCGGTGCAGCCCGTCCTGCGGCCGGTCGGCGCTGAACGGCGAGATCGAGCACTTGATGTCGGGGGTCGCTAGCTCGGGCCGGGTCTTGGCGAACAGCGCGGCGGGCGACGAGATCATCGCCAGCGGGCCGGTACGCAGCGTGTAGTACTGCAGCCCGACCTTGAGCTTTCTGACGTTGCTCAGCATCACATCGTTGACCGTGACCGGCCGCGCCGCCTTGAGCTTGATCGGCGCCGAGTAGTGGTCCTGCAGGTTCTGGCCGACGCCCGGCAGGTCGTGCACCACCGCGATGCCATGTTCGGCGAGATGTCCGGCCGGGCCGACGCCCGACAGCATCAGCAGCTGCGGCGAGTTGATCGCGCCGCCGCAGACGACGATCTCGCGCCGGGCGCGGGCGGTCTTGACGGTGCCGGCTTGCCGGTACTCGACCGCGACCGCGCGCTTGCCGTCGAAGACGATCCGCTCGGACAATGCCTCGGTGACGATGCGCAGGTTGGCGCGGCCGCGCGCCGGGTTCAGGTAGCCGACCGCGGTCGAACAGCGGCGGCCCTTGCGCGTCGTC
>JAFAWI010000166.1 GCA_019241915.1 Alphaproteobacteria bacterium | reverse complement strand
TGCGGCAGATGATCGCCGATCCGGGCGAGCAAATGGCCGAGCGGTCCGCCAAACGAGAGGTGGCGGGCGCCGAGCAGGATGCGGCCGACGACGCTCATGGCCTGCGTATACGACATCTTGTGACGCCGGTCGATTGCGGCGCAGCATCGAATACCATCACGCCCAACCGAGGATTGGAGATCGCGAGCGGCTTTCGCCGAACGGTTCAATAGGCCGGACTTCGCCGGGTCGAAACCGCCTGCGGCATTGCAAATCCCGCCGTCTTGAATAGTGTGCAGCCGCTTTCGTGGAGAAAATGCGTATGCGCAAATGGGTGCCGACACTGGCGCTGCTCGCGCTGCTCGCGCCGGCCACGGCGCTGCCGCAAACAAAATCCGCCCCGGCCCAAGCGCCTGCGCCGGCCCCGGCCCCTGCCGCGGCGCCAGCAGCGGCGGCAGCCGCACCTCCGGCGGCCGCCAGCAACAGCAAGAGCGGTGTCTACGAGCAGCTCAACTTGTTTGGCGAGGCGTTCGAGCGGATCCGCCAGGACGCGGTCGAACCGGTCGGCGACCGGCGCCTGATCGAGACCGCCATCGCCGGGATGCTGGCCGGGCTCGATCCGAACTCGTCTTATCTGAGCGAGGACGACTACAAACAGCGTCAAGGCCAGCAAACCACCGAGCCGCCGAAAGCGTCGATCGGGCTCGTCGTGACGATCCAGTCGGGCCAGCTCAAGGTGGTGTCGCCGCGTGACGGTTCGCCGGCCGCCGCTGCCGGAATCAAGCCGGGTGAGGCGATTTTTGCCATCGACAAGGAGCCGGTGTTCGACCTGACGCTGGCCGAGATCGAAGCCAGGCTCAAAGGGCCGCCCGACAGCGAGGTCACGCTGACGACGCGGGGCAGCGACGGCAAGCCGGCCGAGATCAAGATCAAGCGGGCCGCCGGGCAGCTGCCGACGGTCTCCGCGCATCTCGAAGGCGGCGATATCGGCTATCTGCGCATCGCCGGGTTTGATGCGCAAACCCAGGCGGCGCTCACCGCGGCGATGCAGAATGTGCAGCAGCAGGCCAGCGGCAAGCTTGTCGGCTACGTGCTCGACCTGCGCAACAATCCCGGAGGCCAGTTCGATGTCGCGGTCGCCGCGGCCGACGATTTTCTCGACAAGGGCGACATTGCCCTGGTCAAGGGTCGCAAGGGCGACGACGCGAAGCACATCGCCGCGACCCCGGGCGACCTCGCGAACGGCCTGCCGATCGTCGCGCTGGTCAACGGCGGCACGGCGAGCGAGGCCGAACTTCTCGCCGGTGCGCTTCAGGACAATCACCGCGCCGTGCTGGTCGGCACCAAGACGTTCGGCCAGAGCGCGATCGAAACGCTGATCCCGCTCAACGGCAACGGAGCGATCCGGCTCGCCACCGCGCGTTTCCAAACCCCAAACGGCCGCGTCATCCAGGGCAAGGGCCTCGAACCCGACCTGACCGTGGTGCCGGTGAAGCTCGAAAAACTCGCCTCGGGCATGAGCCGGCACGAGGCGGACCTGCGCGGCGCGCTGAAGAACACCGATCCGGTCGTGCCCGGGTCGAACCCGGCGAACCCGGCCGCCAAACCGGGCACCCCCGGCGACAGCCAGCCCGATGCCGCGGCGACGCCGCCCGCCGGCGCGACCCCCGCGGCGCCGCCCAAGGAAACCGCGCTGTCGGTCTCGACCGGCGAGCTCGGCGGCTCGCAGGACGAGCAGCTGACCCAGGCGCTCGACATGCTGCGCGGCCTGGCGCTGGTAACCGCCCGCAACAATCGATGATCCGCTAGGCGTCGCGGCGACTGGGCGCGGCTGCCGACAAAATGCGTCAGCTCGCGCAAATTCGCGTATCGATACGGAAACTTGTGCCGCGCGTTTAACGGGCGCAGCGCGGCGATAGGAGTTGAGGCATGCGCATCCTGGTGTTGGGCGCCGGCGCGGTCGGCGGCTATTTCGGCGGACGCCTCGCCGAGGCGGGGCGCGACGTCACCTTTCTGGTGCGGCCGGCGCGGGCGGCGCTGCTCGCCGCGCAGGGACTGCGGGTGGCAAGCCCGCTCGGCGACTTTACGGTCAGGCCGCAACTCGCCACCGCCGAGCGCGTCGGCGGTCCATACGATCTCGTGCTGCTGACCGCAAAGCACTACGACCTCGACCAGGCGATCGCGGCGATCCGGCCGGCGGTCGGGCCTGAAGGCGCGGTGCTGCCGCTGCTCAACGGTTTGGTTCATATCGACCGGCTCGCGGCGGCGTTCGGCCCCGACGCCGTGCTCGGGGGGGTCGCCTATGTCGGGGCCAGCCTGCAGCCGGACGGCAGCATCCGCCACCACAACCGGCTCTCGGGCATTGCCTTCGGCGAGCGCGGCGGCGGCATCGGCGAACGCACCCGCGCCATTGCCGCCCAGTTTGCCGACAGCAAAGTCGAGGCGCCGGGCAGCGCCGATGTGCTGCTCGATATGTGGGAAAAGTTTGTGATGATCACGACGATGGCAGGCATGAACTGTCTGATGCGCGGCACCATCGGCGAGATCGCCGCGACCGCCGACGGCGCCGAACTGGTGCTGCAGCTGCTCGCCGAAAACCGCGCTGTTGCCGCCGCGTCGGGCCACCGGCCGCGCGACCAATATTGCGACAACATCGCCAAAATGCTGACCGAGAAGGGCAGCGTCAACAATGCCTCGATGCACCACGATCTGGCGCAGGGGTCGCGCACGGAGGCCGAGTGGATCGTGGGCGATATGCGCCGTCGCGCGGCCGAACTCGGTGTCGCGACACCGCTGCTGCGCGCCGCCTGGGCCCACCTCCAGGTCTACGAAAACCGCCGCGCCGCGGCTTCGTAGCGAGCCGCTCGGCGCTTCTGCCCGTTGGCGGCGCAGATTGGTCGGTTGTTGTGAAACGGTTTGGTCGGCGCCCGCAACCGGCGACTTGGCAGGCATGCCATTCGCGCCGATGCCGTCGGGCGCCGCCGCGCCCATCTATGGCGCAGCGTGTTTCGGGAGCACCACCCGATGATCGAGCTTCGGCCTTTTGCCAGTCTTGGCGGCGGCGATTTTGGCTGGCTGCAGACCCGCCACCATTTCTCGTTCGCCGATTACCGCGACCCGCAGCGCGTCCATTGGGGGCGGCTGCGTGTATGGAATGACGATGCGATCGCCCCCGGCACCGGGTTCGACCCGCATCCGCACCAGGACATGGAAATCGTCACCTATGTTCGCGAAGGCGCGGTCACGCACCGGGATTCGCTTGGCAACACCGGGCGCACCGAAGCCGGTGACGTGCAGGTGATGAGCGCCGGCACCGGCATCCGTCACGCCGAATACAACCGTGAGCCTGGGCTGACCAGGCTGTTCCAGATCTGGATCGTCCCCGAAGCGCCGGGCGGCGCGCCGTCCTGGGGCACAAAAGCGTTTCCCAAAGGCGACCGCGCCGGCCGCTTCGTCATTCTGGCAAGCGGTCTCGGGGATGCCGAGGCGCTGCCCATCCGTGCTGCGGCCCGCGTGCTCGGCGCCGCGCTGAAAGCGGGGCAGAGCGGCCATTACCGCTTGGCCGCCGGGCGGCATGCCTACCTCGTACCCGCCTCCGGCAGGGTCGAGGTCAACGGCGTTGCGGCGGCGCAGGGCGATGGCGTTGCCATTGTTGACGAAATGCACCTCGACGTCACCGCAACCGAGGATGCCGAACTCGTGCTTGTCGATACAGCTTGAAGGCCATTTTGTGAAACTGTGGAAATTATCACAGAAACTGTGAAACCGTGAAACTGTGGCACCCTTACTGGGCCGTCCATCCGCCATCGATCGACAGCGCCGCGCCAGTCATCGTCGAGGCCGCCTCGCCGCACAGGAAGATCGCAAGTCCGGCGATCTTCTCGGGCGTCGTGTATTGCAGCATCGGCTGTTTTTCGCGCAACAGATCGTCGTGCGCCTGCTCGTAGGGGATGCCCTGGGCGGCGGCGCGCGCCTCGATCTGCCGCTTGACGAGATCGGTAAGCACCCAGCCGGGGCAGATCGCGTTGCAGGTGATCCCTTGGTTCGCGGTTTCGATCGCGATCACCTTGGTCAGGCCGACGAGGCCGTGTTTTGCGGTCACATAGGCGGCTTTCTCGCCGCTGGCGACGAGCCCGTGCGCCGACGCGATGTTGATGATGCGGCCCCAGCCTTTGGCAATCATGTGCGGCAGGGCGGCTTTCGCCGCATGAAAGGCCGCCGAGAGGTTGACCGCGATCACCGCGTCCCACCGCTCCTCGGAAAAGTCGGCGACCTTGGCGACGTGCTGAATACCAGCATTGTTGACCAGGATATCGATACCGCCCAGCTGGGCCGCGGTCGCGGCCGCCAGCTGACGGATGTCGCCCGGCTTGGTCATGTCGGCGGCAGAATAGGCGACGCGCACGCTGTGCTGGCGGGCAAGGCTTGCGCGCTGGCTCTCGATCGCCGACGGGTCGCCGAACCCGTTCAGCATCACATCGCAACCCTGAGCGGCGAGCACGGCGGCGATGCCGTGCCCGATCCCGCTGGTCGACCCGGTGACGATCGCGACTTTGCCTTGCAGCATCGGTTGTCTTCTCGCTTGCTTCACTGACGCTAAAGATGGCGGTAACCGCGCGCTGGGCCAACCGCCACGCCGCCGCACCCGCGATGGAGGCTCGATGAACTCGCCCTACTCGACATGGCAGCTATGGGCGGTGCTTTCCGCGGTCTTCGCGGCGCTGACCGCAATCTTCGCCAAAATCGGCGTCGAAAACGTCAATTCCGACATGGCGACGTTCATCCGCACGCTTGTGGTCGTCGTCGTGCTCGCCGGTATCCTCGCCGCGACCGGGGCCTGGCAGCCGCCGGCCGCGATCGGCGGACGCACCTACCTGTTCCTGGTGTTGTCCGGGCTCGGCACCGGCGCATCGTGGCTGTGCTATTTCCGGGCGCTGCAACTGGGCGACGCGGCGCGCGTCGCGCCGATCGACAAGCTGAGCGTGGTGCTGGTCGCGGTGTTCGGCGTGGTGTTCCTCGGCGAGCGACTGAGCGGACTGAACTGGCTGGGCGTTGCCTTGATCGCGGCGGGCGCGCTACTGGTCGCGCTGAAGGGCTAGCGTTGATCGCGCGCATTGATTGCGCTCCGGCCTGGTGATAGGAAACTGCACCGCCGCTGCGGTCTTTTGCAGGCGTCCCGGGGGCAATCAACAGGGAAGTGAAGTGAGCTCAATCACCATCGCCACGACGGCCTTCGGGCTGATTCTGGCCAGTGCGATCCTCGGCATGCTGCTGCGCCGCAAGCTGCCGGAACATCACCTCACAGGAGATTCCAAGGACGTCATCAAGCTCGCGACGGCGCTGATCGCGACGATGTCGGCGCTGGTGCTGGCGTTGCTGTTCTCCTCGACGCGCACCTCGTTCGAGCACAACAGCGCGACCGTGAGCCGCATCACGGCCGATGTCGTCGAGCTCGACCAATTGCTGAGGGAATACGGGCCGGAAGCCAAGCCGATACGCAAGGCGCTGCGTGCCGAGATCAAGCCCTTGATCGATTCCATCTGGCAGGAGAATGCCGCGGCCAAAGGCGACAGTCCCCCGCAACAGGGCTTCAACGAACCCGTTCACTTCATGCTCCGGCAATTGCAGCCGGCCAATCCGGGTGAAGCCGCTATCCAGGCACGCGCGCTGCAGGTGATCGCCGACTTTTCCCAGTTGCGTCTTTCGCTCGTCGCCCAGCCTTCCGACTCGATCTCGTCGACCTTCGTGTTCGTGCTGGTGGTGTGGCTGATGTTCATCTTCGCGGTCTTCAGCCTGTCGTCGCCGCCCAACCTCACGCTCGGCATCGTGCTCGGAATCTGCATTCTCTCGGCGTCGACGGCGATCTATCTTATTCTCGAGCTTGCCCAGCCGTTCGACGGATTGATGCAGCTGTCCAGCGAGGGCCTGCGAACCGCACTGAAGTAGGATTCCCGTGGCGCATCGACTGCTCATCGTGCTCGCATGCGCCCTGGCCTGGATCGCCACAGCCGGCTATGCCCAGCCGGCGATGACGCCGCTGGACAAGGACCTGGCGCCCTTCCTCGAGCGCTACAAGCTGCCG
>JAFAWI010000094.1 GCA_019241915.1 Alphaproteobacteria bacterium | reverse complement strand
TTGAGACCAAAGGCCTCCTTGTAGAAAGCGGCGGTCTTCCCCGGATTTTCGGTCGTCAATGCGATATGCCGGATACGGGCCATCTCAACCTCCGTGGGATGCGACATTCCGTCTAGATTAATTCCGTGCGCCGCCGCTTGTCACTCGCCGTGCGCGGGGATCGGCGCTACAGTTTCCGCAACCAAATCCGGAGGACGACATGGCACGCGACGGCTATCTGATCCTCGACAGCGATCTGCACATGATGGAGCCGGGCGACCTGTGGGCCCGCTATCTCGACGCCCCCTACAACCGGAATCCGCCTGCCTTTTTCGGCGGGCAGCAGGCAAAGCTCGAAGAGAACAAGGAAGACAAGGGCAACGCCGACTCGATCATGGGGATGAACGTCCAGGGTCTGGCGATCCCCGCGCACAACATGCAGCAGGGCGCCACGGTCTCCAGCCGCGAGCTGCGCCGCCGCAGCCGGGCGCGGCATCCGCATTTCAATGTCGCCCGCGCCAACGGCTACGACGCGCCATCGACCCTGACCGCGATGGACATCGAGGGGATCGATGTCGCGGTGATGTACGGCACGCGCGGTCGCCAGATCCTGTGCCACGACGACCTCATGCCCGATTACGCCGCGGCGCTGGCGCGCGCCTACAACAACTGGGCCGCCGACTACTGCAAGACCGACCCGGCCCGGCTGAAATTCGCCGCACAGGTAGCGATGCACGATGTCGGCCTCGCGGTCGAGGAAGCGCGGCGCGCAGTCAAGGAACTCGGTGCGGTCGCGATCGTCGGGACGCCGAACCCGGTCAACGGCCAGCATCTGCATGACGATGCGGTCGAACCGCTTTGGGACGCGCTCGAAGAGCTGAATGTGCCGATCGGCTTTCACCCTACCGGCAACACCGCGCTCAAGGACGACGCCGGCCGGCGCTACGTCGGCCATGTCAATTTCCACCCGATTGCGCACGCGATCCGGAACCCCGTCGAGCTGATGGGCGCGATCGCCAGCCTCACCACCGGCGGCGTGCTCGAACGCCACCCGAAAATCCGGGCGGCGTTCCTCGAAGGCACCGCCGGCTGGCTGCCGTGGTGGCTGTGGCGGCTCGACGACCAGTGGGAGAAGTTCGGTCCCGGCTGCGAGCGCCAGCTGTCGATGGCGCCGAGCGAATACTTCAAACGGCAGTGCTATATCGCGCTCGACGTCGACGAGGAACCGGCGGTCCACGCGGTCAACGACCTGGGCGCCGAGTATTTTGTCGTGTCGAGCGACTACCCGCATTCGGACGGCGCGTTCCCCGAGGCGATGGAGCAGTTCTTAGGGTTGCCGCTCAACGACGGGCAGCGCCGCAAAATCCTTTGGGACAACTGCGCCCGGCTCTACAGCATCCCGACCCCCGCCGGTTCGTTGAGCCGCGAGGTGACCCAAGTCTCGGCGGCGGAGTAGCACAACCACTCCCTCACCCTCCCACGCCTGCGGCGCCGGGCCCTCCCTCTCCCGCAAGCGGAAGAGGGGTTGCGGGTAGTGCCGATAAATCTCTCTCCCGCTTGCGGGTGAGGGTGGCGAGCGCCGCCAGGCGCGAGACGGGGAGGGCTACGCCGGGAAGCTGAGGAAGCACTTGTCCGAGGCGAGGATGTAGGTCTCCATGTAGTCCTGGATGACCGGCTTTGGCTTGTCGAGCGCTTCCATCGCGCCAACGAGGCACATCCAATTCAGCATCTCGTGCTGGCCGGAGAACTCCATCTCAGCCAGCGAGCGCTTGCGCCACGTGGCGTAATCGGCGCGGCTGACGGCGTCGAACAGAATGCGGTCGCCCTCATGGTCGGGCCACAGCCAGCCGTTTTTTGGCGACAGGAACGCGTGCGACCAGGAGGAGGACGCGATCAGCGCGCAGCGGTAAGGCGACTTGGCCAGCACCTCGGCGATTTTGGCCCCGACCTCCATGCAGCGCCACGGGTGCGGCGACGACGGGTCTTCGCCCTCCTCGGGCGGGCGCGGCGGCGCGAACAAATGGCCGAGCCCGCCCTTGGCATATATCAGGTTGCGGCCGTAGCAATTCACCGCGAGCGGGATCACCGGATATGGGAAGCCCTGCCGGTCCCAGTCCATGTAGAGGAATGTGTTGGTGAAGGCGTGCGCCATCGCGTGGTGCAGCGGCTTGTAGGCGTAGGCCATGTCGATGCCGGCTTCGATCAGCCCGGTGGTCAGGTATTTCGCGGCCTCGCGGTGGCCCTTCAATTTCAGCGTCCAATCCGCGGGCTCGGCCCAGCGGTTGGGCTTGCCGTGGCCGTTAGAGCCGTTGGCGACGGCCCACGGCCGCAGGTCGATTTCGTCGTCGTAGCCCAGCACGCAGAACGCCGGGACGATGTCTTCCTTGAAGTTCTCGTACTGGTCGTCGCCAAAGACCACGACGAAATCCGGATTGAAATCGTCGAGCACCTTGCGGATCGCACGGAAATCGTTGCCGAAGCGCTCGCCGCAGCGGTTGGCGGCCCCGAGCCCGTCATCGTTGCCGAGCTCGGCCAGCATCTCCTTCGGCCAGTTCGCCGGGTCCTTGCGCTCGGCCGCGACATTGGGCGCCTCCAGCGTGCGCTTGAAGACGCCGGTCAGGCCCTCATTGGGCAGACACAGGGTCGGCCAATGGGTAACGCCGAGACCGAGAATTTCCGCCATCGTCCTGTTCCTTCCTTAATTCGGCTCCGTTCCGAAGACTTTATCGCCCTCGGGCAGCGTCACCCAGGGCTGCTTGCTGCGGATCCAGAAATGTTCGGTTGGCCGCAGCCAGGACGTGTCATCAAGCGTCCCGGCGCGCACGCGCCGCACGGTCTCGGTCGGCGTCGGCCATGCCGAGGGAGAGCTGCAGACCCACGAACCACAATCGGGACAGAGCCATCGGGTCGCGATACGCCCGCTACCGGCGGTCTTCTGCAACAGCCGCGGGTCACCGGCCGTGAGGCGAAAGGCGTGGTCATGCACGGTGAACGCGATCGAGAAGGCGCTGCTCGTCAGCCGCTGGCAATCGGTACAATGGCAGGTGTAGGTCGCCAGCGGCGCCTCCGCGATTTCGTACCGCAGCGCGCCGCAAAAGCAGCCGCCGGTCAGAGGCAATTTCATCGCACCGGCCCGTGCCTTTCAACCGGGCCGCTTGGCGAAGCGCGGTATATCGCCCTCGACATGGATCCACGAAAGCGCCTCGTCGCGGAAGATCTCCCGACCCGGCTTTGCCAGCGCCGGCTGGTCGAAAGTGCCGACATTGAGGATCATCATGCCGGGCCGCGTCCCCGGCTCCTCGGCCAGCGACGAGCCGCATGACGGGCAGAAATGGCGCAAGATCGGCTTGCCGCTGCCGCCAAGACTACTGAAGGTCTTAAGCGCCCCGTCGATGGTAAGGGCCTCTTTGGCGACCGCGACCAGGGTCGCAAACGCGGCGCCGGTAAATTTCTGACAATCGGTGCAATGGCAGATCGTCGCCGATGTCGGATCGGCCTCTGCCCTATAGCGCACCGCTCCACACAGACACCCGCCGGTGATTTCCATTTCCTCCTCACTGCCTTTCGCGCCAGGCCGAAGGCGTGCTGGGCCTTACATCGTACCGACCGCATCACCCGCGCCCGCTCGATCAGCTCTTCCGGCGAGATCATGCTGAGACGGCGGATCGCGTCACAGCCCGGCGAACCTCACTGGCGCTCGTGGCGGCGGCGCGGCAGAATGCGCCGCGGGGGAGTACCAGACAATCGAAAACGGCCGATCGGAGAAATCCATCATGGCGGTGCGCGAGGCTTTGCTTCTCGCCCTGGCGGCGGGGTTTGTCACGGCGTGCGGCGGCGCCGGCGAGGCGCGGGCGCAGACGGTGCTGCAGCCGATCCCGGCTGCGGAATGCCAGACACTTACGGTCAAGGCGCAGGATGCGACCGGCTTCAAGATGACCGCGTCGGAAGACGATTTCACCGACCTCACCGACGGCGCCGAGGGACGCGCCTGCCATATCGCGGGCAGCGCCGCCGACCAGACTTTCGCCGCGCCCGCCGAGCTGATGGCGAAGCTCGTCAAAGTGTTCGCCGAGTGGAAGGAAGACCCGGCGCGCGCCGACGAGGGGCCGGGCGGCGCCGAAAAAGGCTTTGTCAGCGGCAACCGCATCGCCACGGTCGAGGTAAGCTGGGAGCCCGGTCCCGGTGTCGTCTGTTCCGACAAGCAGCCGCTCTCGGCCTGCAACATCCGCCCGCAACAGAAATTGTGGACCGCGATTATCGACATCGTCGAGAAGGGAAAACAAGGCTTGTGACGAAATTCTGCTCTTCAAAGCCGCGCCTCATTCTATTCATACCTTGATGAGCAGAATTTCTTCGCAAGCCTAGAGAAACTCCCAGTGATCAGGAAAGTCCGCCGCGCGCCAGTAGGGTTGGAGCTCAGCATCGAAAAGCCGATGGATCGGGCTTATCCGACCCGGCATGGGTTGCACCGGACGTGCCTGAGGGCCTCGCGCGATTGGCAGATGCCGCGTGGTTCAAGGACTCGGAGAAATACCGGCACACGGCGGTTTCTCGGCCTAACTACTCAAAGCCAGGCGCGCGTGACGGATCGCGCGCCAGATGGCTTCCGGGGTAGCCGGCATCGGCAGCTCGCGCACCCCGACCGGCTTCAGCGCGTCGATCAGCGCATTGCCGACCGCCGGCATCGCCCCGACCGCGCCCGCCTCGCCGGCGCCCTTTACCCCCAAAGGATTGGTAGCGGTCGGGACCGGGTTCGATTCGCAGTGGATCGCGCAGAAATTGTCCGCGCGCGGCATGGCGTAATCCATGAACGAGCCGGTGATGAGCTGTCCTGACCCCGGCTCAAAATGGATGTCCTCCAGCAGGATCTGGCCGGCGCCTTGCGCGATGCCGCCCATGATCTGGCCTTCGAGCAGAAGCGGGTTCATGACCGTACCGACATCGTCGACGACGCTGTAGCGGCACAATTCGACCGTACCGGTCTCCGGATCGATCTCCAGCTCGCAGATATGGCAGCCGTTCGGAAAGTTCTGCTCCTTCGCCGCGTACGACGATTGCGAGATCAGCCCCGGCTCGACACCCTCGGGCAGGCTGCGCGGTTCCCACGCAGCGGCGGCGATCTCCGACAGCGACAGCGTGCGGTCGGTGCCGGCGATCTTGAAGAGGCCGTCGTCGAATTCGAGGTCGGGCTCGGCGGCTTCCAGCATATGCGCGGCGATCGTGCGCGCCTTGGCGACGATCTTCTCGGTCGCCTGCATCACCGCCGAACCGCCGAGCGCGGCCGAGCGCGAGCCGCCGGTGCCTTCGCCAATCGCCACCTTGTCGGTGTCGCCTTGGATGTAATGCACCCGGTCGGGATGGATGCCGAGCCGATCGCAGAGGAGCTGCTTGTACACAGTCTCGTGCCCCATGCCCTGGGTGATCGAGCCGGACAGCAGGGTCACGGTGCCGGCCTTATCAAACCGCACCTCGGCCGCTTCGAAGCCGCCGGCCGCGGCGCGTTCGATCGTGTTCGACAGGCCAATGCCGCGCAGCCGGCCGCGCGCCTTCGCCTCCGCGCGACGCGTTTCGAACCGGGTCGCATCGGCAAGCTCCAGCGCCAGGTCGAGGTTCTTGGCGAACTCGCCGCAGTCGTAGGTGAAGGTGAGACCCGATTTGAACGGCATCGCCTCGGGCGGGATCATGTTGCGGCGGCGCAGCTCGACCCCGCTGATGCCGAGCTCGGCCGCCGCCTCGTCGACCATGCGCTCGATGACATAGGCGAATTCCGGCCGGCCGTTCCCGCGATAAGGCCGCATCGGGTTGGTGTTGGTGAAGGCGGCAGTCACTTCGGCAAAGATAGCCGGCGTTCGGTACACCCCAGCCAGCGTCCCGAGGTTCATCACAAACACGTTGGAATTGGCCTGAGCATAGGCGCCGACCGCCGCCGTCACCTTGACCCGGAAGCCGAGGAAATGCCCCTCCTGGTCGAGCGCCAGCTCGGCCTCGGTGACGTGGTCGCGCGCCTGCGCGTCGGACAGGAAGGCCTCCGACCGGGTGCTGGTCCACTTCACCGGCCGCGCCAGCATTTTTGCGGCGAGCACGGTCAGCGCCACCTCGTTGTACACCGCCGATTTCATCCCGAAGCTGCCGCCGATATCGCCGGCGACGACGCGGATTTTGCTCTCGGGCACATTCATGATGCCGGCCAGCTCGGCACGGTAGCCGTGTGCGCGCTGCAGCACGGAATAGACCGTGTAGCGGTCCTCGGGTTTGTTGTAGTCGGCGACCGCTCCGCGTGGCTCCATCGCCGCGGCGGTGACGCGGTTGATGACAAACCGACGCTTGACGATGCGGTCGGCCTGCGCCATGGCCGCCTCGGTCGCCGGGCGGTTCCCCTCGGGATGAACAAAGCAGAGGTTGTCGGGCCGATCCTCCCACACCAAAGGCGCGCCGGGGTCCAGCGCGTGCTCGGTCGAGGTGACGGCCGGCAGCGGCTCGTAAGCGACATCGATCAGCTCGGCGGCGTCCTGCGCCTGCGCTAGCGTCTCGGCGACGACAAAGGCGACGTAATCGCCGACCCAGCGCACCTTGTCGCGGGTCAGCGCTGGAAAGCGGATTTTGCCGGCCGGCGCGCCGCCCTGGCGGCGCAGACTGCCGGGGGTCGGCAGGTCGTTCCAGCCCGAGGCGGCCCAATCGTCACCGGTCAGCACCAGCAGGACGCCGGGCGCCGCTTTCGCCGCCGCGGTGTCGATCGATTTGATGCGGGCGTGGGCATGCGGCGAGCGCAGCACATAACCGTAGGCCATGCGCGGCAGCGCCATGTCGTCGACATAACGGCCGCCGCCGCGAATGAGGCGCGGGTCCTCGAAGCGCGGCACCGGCTGTCCCAACGCGAATTCGCCCATTCACCGCCTCCTGCAATCTGCCGGCTTGGGTCGGGCCGGCTGTCCTCGCTGATATTTGCAGGAAATCTACAGCCGGCTCCACCTTGGCCTTACGGCGGGCTCGTCGGCGTCCAGCGTCCATAGCACCAGTTGGGCGATTTTGCGCCCGGAGCAGCCGCCCGGGGTAAGGCTTTGTTAGCCGCAACCGTTAAGAGCAATGAAATTGCCGCGTTCTACGATGGGCGCCGTTCGCACGTTTTAGGCGATCCGGAGCGGTGTCATGAGGACGATAGCGGCGGTGGCGGCCCTTATTCTGTCGGCATCGACGGCGATGGCCGAGGCGCCGTGCGAGAACCCCCTCGCGCCACCGTGCCAGAAAGCCTGCGCGGCCTTGGGCGCAAAGCTGATCCTGGCGACGCGACGGGCGGGTGTGCAGCCGGTCAGCGCTGCCGATGACGCCGGGACGATGGGTGGCGCGCTGCAGCTGGCAAGGCGCTCGGGGCTTTCGGTCGAATACATCGAGGGCGTGCCGTTTTCGCGCTTGCGGGAGGCGGTCCGCGCGTCCTGCCCGCGGTAAAGGCGGCTAGACCAGCCGCGGTCTGTCGCCCTCGACGAGGATGCGCCACAACACGCGGCTTTCGGTGCGGTCGTAGTCGCCGTGCGCGCGGTGCAGCGTGGCGCGGTCGTCAAAGATCAGCACGTCCCC
>JAFAWI010000090.1 GCA_019241915.1 Alphaproteobacteria bacterium | reverse complement strand
GCGGCATCGGCCGCCGCCGTGTCGCCGTGCCGCCAATCGAGGCACAGATTGCCCGGCGCCGCCGCCGACAACAGCGGCGCGCCCGGCGCGACCGCCGCCGCGGCGGTCGTCACCGCGGGTAACGGGTCGTAGTCGACCGCGACGAGTTCGGCCGCCTCCTGCGCCTGCTCCGGTGTCACGGCGACGACCAGCGCGACGGCCTCGCCGACATGGCGCACCTTGCCGGCGGCGATGAGCGGCTGCGGCTCGAAATGGAAGCGCTCGCCGGTGACGGTGTTGGTCTCGGCACCGGGACGCAGCGGCTGGAGCCGATCGGCGGCGGCGTCCGCCGCGGTCAACACCGCCAGCACCCCCGGCGCGGCGCGCGCCGCCGCGGGATCGATCGCGGCGATGCGCGCATGCGCATGCGGCGAGCGCAGCACCGCGGCGTGGGCCAGGTTCTCGAAACGCAAATCGTCAAGATAGGAGCCGCCGCCGGTCACAAACCGGGCGTCTTCGCGCCGCTTTGGCGCGTCGCCGATTTTCGCGATTCCGTCGGGCATCGCCGTGCGGCCGGCGGCGTTCGACCGGTCAGCGCGTGCGGTTGTAGGTGTAGTCCTCGCGCTCGCCGCCGCCCTGGCGCAGACCCGCCGGCAGCGGCGGGCGCTGCGCCTGCAGCTTGGCATGCGCATCGAGCGCCGCCGGGTCGTCCCACAATTCGAGCAGCGCAAAATTCTGCGGGTCGAGCACGCTCTGGAACACCTCGAACTGGCGGCAGCCGGCGTCCTTGGCCGAGGTCAGGCAGCGCTCCTTCATCGCCGCGGCGAGCTCCGCCGCTTTGCCGGGTTCGGCGGTAAACGAGATCACGAGGCGGACGGGCATGGTTTCCTCCCAGGATGCGCCGGTTCGAAAAAGCATGGCGAGCCGGAACGGCTGCGGTCAAGATCGCCGGCGACAGAGGAGAAGCCGCGCATGCTGTTCACGTGCCTGCCGCCGGGTTCGCGCATTCCCGGCCGCTTCCCCGGACCGCCCCATCCGCGCGGCCGCTGGCACACGATCGACATCCACTGCCATGTGCGCAGCGACAAGGCCGCCGAGATGGTCGAGGGCAACGAGGCGGTATCGCGCTGGTACCTCGAAACCCAGGCGAACCCG
Organism: Alphaproteobacteria bacterium; assembly: GCA_019241915.1. Taxonomy (GTDB): domain Bacteria; phylum Pseudomonadota; class Alphaproteobacteria; order ATCC43930; family CGMCC-115725; genus DATARH01. Next base: position 1,544 of record JAFAWI010000090.1, on the reverse strand, counting down.
CAATCGCAGGCGCAAAACCGCGCCAACGGCGTGCGCACGGCCGAGCAGAGCCGCTCGCCCGAGCAGCGCATCGCCGACATGGATTTGATGGGCATCGACGTGCAGGCGATCTCGCCGGCGCCGCGGCAGACCTACTACGGCGCCGACCCCGATCTCGGCCTCGCCGTGTCGCGCGAGATCAATGACTTCATCGCCGACATCTGCGGCAAGCATGCCGACCGCTTCATCGGGCTCGGCACGGTGCCGTTCCAAGCGCCGGAGCTGGCAATCCAGGAACTCGACCGCATCCACAAATCGCACGGTTTCCGCGGCATCGAGATCATGACGCATGTCGCCGGCGAGGATTTGTCGGGCGACCGGTTCCGCAAGATTTTCGCGCGCTGCGAGGAGCTGGGGATGCTGATCTTCATGCACTCGGACGGCTTCACCGAGGCACGGCGCTTCTACGACCATTACTTTGCCAACGTGATCGGCAACCCGCTCGACACGACCGTGGCGCTGCACCACCTGATCTTTGGCGGCGTGCTGCAGGACTTTCCGAACCTGAAGCTGGTGGCCTCGCATGGCGGCGGCTATCTGCCGGCCTATCCCGGCCGCATCGACCATGCCGCCTCAGCGCGCCCGGACTGCTGCACCCATCTGCAGCACATGCCGTCGGTCTACCTGAAACGGCTCTATTTCGACGCGCTGGTATATACCCACCACCAGCTGCAGTTTCTCGTCGAGGAATACGGCGCCGATCATATCCTCGTCGGCACCGACTATCCCGCCGACATGGGCGAGATCGACCCGGTCGGGTTTATCGAGACCGCGCCGTTTCTCGACGACACCGAGCGGCGCGCGATCCTCGGCGGCAACGCGGCACGGCTGCTCAACCTCGAAATGCCGCCGCGGCGCTGATACCGGCGCATGCAGCGCTATTCGTTTGCGGCGCTCGTTTGTCAGGCGCTTCGCGGACACCGCGGCTGGCAGCCGCTGTGGCGCAAGGCGGCGCCGAAGCCGCGCTATGACGTCGTCATCATCGGCGGCGGCGGACATGGTCTTGCCACCGCCTATTATCTTGCCAAGGAGCACGGTATCCGCGATGTCGCGGTTTTGGAAAAAGGCGCGATCGGCCTCGGCAACACCGGACGCAATACGACGATCATCCGCTCCAATTACCTGTGGGACGAAAGCGCGCGGCTCTACGAGCATTCGCTGAAGCTGTGGGAGGGGTTGTCGGCGGAACTCGGCTTCAACCTGATGCTGTCGCAGCGCGGCGTCTTAAACCTGGCGCACACCCCGGCCGATGTGCGCGAGGGTGTGCGGCGGGTCAACGCCAATCGGCTCAACGGCATCGATGCGGAATGGCTCGACCCGGGCGCGGTCAAGCGCTTCTGCCCGATCCTCAGCGTCGATCCCGGCGCCCATTATCCTGTGCTCGGCGCGACCCTGCAGCGCCGCGGCGGCATTGCCCGGCATGATGCGGTTGCCTGGGGCTACGCGCGCGCCGCCGACGCCCGCGGCGTCGACATCGTCGAGAACTGCGAGGTGACCGCGATCCG
>JAFAWI010000081.1 GCA_019241915.1 Alphaproteobacteria bacterium | reverse complement strand
TCTTCTCGCGCCCGACAACGTCGGGATTGGGCACCACGACCTGGCGGTCGAAGCGGCCGGGGCGCAGCAGCGCCGGGTCGAGCACGTCGGGCCGGTTGGTCGCGGCGATCAAAATCACGCCCTCGTTGGCCTCGAACCCGTCCATTTCGACGAGCAGCTGGTTCAAGGTCTGCTCGCGCTCGTCGTTGCCGCCGCCGAGTCCGGCGCCGCGATGGCGGCCGACCGCGTCGATTTCATCGATGAAGATGATGCAGGGCGCATTCTTCTTGCCCTGCTCGAACATGTCGCGCACGCGGCTGGCGCCGACGCCGACGAACATTTCGACAAAATCCGAACCCGAAATCGTGAAGAACGGAACGTTGGCCTCGCCGGCGATGGCGCGGGCGAGCAGCGTCTTGCCGGTGCCCGGCGGGCCGACGAGCAGCACGCCCTTCGGGATCTTGCCCCCGAGGCGCTGGAATTTCTGCGGGTCCTTCAGGTACTCGACGATCTCCTCGAGCTCCTGCTTGGCCTCGTCGATGCCGGCGACATCCTCAAACGTGATGCGGCCGACCTTCTCGGTCAAAGGCCGGGCGCGGCTCTTGCCAAAGCCCATCGCGCGGCCGCCGCCGCCCTGCATCTGGCGCATGAAAAAAATCCACACGCCGATCAGCAGCAGCATCGGGAACCACGACACGATGACGCTGAACAGCGACGGCACATTCTCGTCGAGCGGCGCGGCGGTAATCCGCACGCCCTTGTCCATCAGCTTGTTGACGAGGCTCGGATCGTTCGGCGAGTAGGTCGTGAAGGCGCGGCCATCGGTAAAGTGGCCGGTGATGTTGCTGCCCTGGATGGTGACGTCGGTGACCTGGCCGCGGTTGACGTCGGTCACGAAGTCGGAAAAGGCCAGGGTCGATTGCGGTCCGCGGTTGGACGACGTCTGGAACAGATTGAACAGCGCTACAAGCAGCAGCCCGATCACGATCCAAAGCGCGAGGTTCTTGCCGAAATTGTTCACGCTGTGTGGCCTTTCCTAGCCCCGCCGCGCCGGCTCGGACGCGGGCGCCGCCCCGGCGATTCCGCCGCCACCTGAACATAAGATGCGCGCGCGATTAAACAACTGTAAAGCCTGTGCCCATCAGCGACACCGCCGGACGAAAGGCGACATCCGGCAGGCAAGCAGCGGTTGTGCGGCGCCAAGAAAGATGCGGCACCGCCAACAGACCCGAGTTGTCCCACACCGCGGGCAAAACCGCATAGACCAGGCGCGGCAGCGGATTATCCGCCGTCGCCGGCAACCTCGGCAGCGCGGCGGCGCCGGCATCGCCGAGCGCGCCGATCTGCACCGCAACGGAAGCCGCCGCCGCGAGCGCCGCGGCAAAACGGTTGTCCCATACGCCCGCGCTGCCGGGAGCGAGCTCCAGCGGCGCGGCGGCGCGCGCCGGCTCGCGCAGCACCAGGACGCGGCCGCGCCACGGCACAAAGCGGCAGCCGCCCAGGGTGCGCCCGCGCAGCGGTGCGGCGCCGAGCGCTTCGCGCAGCCGCGCGAGACGCTGGCGGCGTAGCGGGTAGCCCGCGCCGCCGATCACCGCGGCGACGCGGTCGAGCGCGCGCTCGCCGAGCTCGCCGGCCGCGACGAGCAGCGCCGCGTCGAGCACCGCAAACCCCGCCGGATGCAGCGCCGCCGCGCGCGCCAGCAGCGCGGCAAGCGCCTGTTCGCGGGCCATGCGGGCAGTGGCGTGCGCGAGAATGTGGCAGGCCAGCTGCGGCTGCCCTTCACCCGGCCCGCTGCCGCTCGCCACCCGCGCCCCGCTTTTAGGGCGGGAGCCGGGGTGAACGGCAGCCGCTTGCGCGATGCGCAGCCGGGCTCGCTCGAAGACCGGGTTGCGGTTGCCCGGGTCCTCGACGTAGGGCTGGTTTTCGGCTTCGAGAAACGCGATCAGCCGCGCCTTGGGCACACCAAGCAGCGGTCGCACGATGCGCAGCTGCGGCAGCTCGCGGATCGCCGGCATCGCGGCCAGCCCATCGACGCCGCTGCCGGCGCGGCGGCGGATCAGGTAAGTCTCCGTCTGGTCGTCGCGATGATGCGCGAGCAGCAGGTGCAGGCAGCCGCGCGCGGCGCACCAGCCGGCGAGCAGCCGATAGCGGGCCGCCCGCGCCGCTTCCTGGATGCCGGACAACGGCTTGGCCCCGGTCCAGCACAGCACCGCAGGCGGGATGCCCCGCGCGGCCAACCAGCCGGCCGCAATCTCGGCCTCGGCCGTGCTGTCCGGGCGTAACCCATGATCGACAACGAGCCCCCAGGCGACACCGCCGCGCGCCCGCGCCCAGCGGTCGGCGAGGATCGCCAGCGCCACGCTGTCGGGCCCGCCCGACACCCCGACCGCGAGCAACGGCTCCGGCTCGAAGCCGCCGAGCGCCGCGAGCGCCGCATCGAACTCGGCCAAAGACAGCGGCGCCGCCGGACGCGGCGGCGGCGGGCCCGTCTCGTCCGCCGGCTCAGCTGCAGCCGAGGCGCTTGTGCTCGGCACTCGCCGATTTCTTGATCGCCGCGCTGGCGTTGGGGAAGGCCTCGTCCAGTTGCGCCAGCGCGAGGCAGGCATTCTTCTTCTGGTCGGCCTTGGCCAGCGACAACCCGAGGTAAAGCAGATCGTCGGGCGCCTTGGCGCCTTTGGGCGAGCGCTTGTACCCCTCCGCGAACGCGGCCGCCGCATCCTGGTAGCGGTTGCGGGCATAGAAGGTCTGGCCGAGCCAATATTGCGCGCTGGCCGCCAGCGGATCGTTCGGGTGCGCATCGATAAATGCGCGCAGCGCACTCTCGGCCCCGGCGTAGTCGGCCTGCTTGACGAGCCCGAACGCGTAATTGAACTGGTCGTTGGTCGAACCTCCCCGCGGCGGCCCCGCAGCGGCGCTCGCCGGCTCGGCGCTGGGGGGGCCGAGACGCGGCGGCGCGGAGGGCGCACTGCCGGGCGGCGTCAATGTGTTGAAAATCGGGCTGAGCCCGCCGCTTTCGCTCGCCGGCGGCGGCACCACGGTGCCCGGCGGCATCAGCCCGCCCGCCGGCGGGGGCGCCGGCGGAAACCGGTCGGCCGCCGCGGCGGTGCGCGACGAACCGCGCGGCGGCGCGGGCGAGGCGGCGGCCGCCCCTTCGCCAAGCCGCACGTCGAGGTCGGAATTGACCTGCTCGACGCGCTGTTTCAACTGATCGAGCCCGTTGGCGACTTGTTCGACCCGCCCGGTCAGCTCGCGCATCTGCGCTTCGAGCCGCTCCATGCGGACCTCGACATCGGCGGCGGTGGCGCCGCCGGCCATCGCGGGCGCGCCGACACTTGCGGTCGGCGCGCCGCGATAAACCTGCCGCTGCAGCATGTTGAGGTCGCGCTCGATGCGGTCAAGCCGATCCTGCACCGAGCGGTCCTGCGCGCGCGCCGCCGCCATCGGCAGCGCCGCCGCGATCAGCACGCCGACGGCGAGAAGACGGCAGCAAGATGCGACACAGCACCGAACCATCAGACGACGACGCCTCGCAGCACCAGCAGACGGCCGCGCGCCGGCTCCTGTTCCTTCCGGCTGAAGTATAGGTGCGATTTTAGGCAAAACGAGGGCGCCTCACGGCTTGCCGCCGAGGCGCCCGCGCCGCACATGGCGGATCAGCCGCCGTTGACCGTGGTGATGCCGACGCGGTTCTGGGCATAGCCGGCTTCATCCGACCCGACCACGATCGGCCGCTCCTTGCCGTAACTGATCGTCTGGATGCGCGCCGACGGGATGCCGAGCGCGACCAGCACGTTCTTGACCGCTGTCGCGCGACGTTCGCCGAGCGCGAGGTTGTACTCCCGCGTGCCGCGCTCGTCGCAATGGCCCTCGATCGTGACCGAGACCTGCGGGTAGCGCTTCAGCCACTCGGACTGGCGCTGCAGGATTTGCTGCCCCTCGGACGAGATGTCGGACTGATCGTAGGCGAAGAACACGCGGTCGCCGGCGGTCGCCGCGAGATCCTGCTGCGAGCCCGGCGCGAAGCGGCCCCCGCTGCTGCCGATGCCGCCCGAGATCGGCGCCCCGGCGCCGGGTGGGGGAGCGCTGCTGCATGCCGCGAGCACAAGCATCGCCGCGGCCACACCGGCCATTCTGATAATCATCGTTGCACTCCCTCAGCGATTCGTCGGTAAAATCCGTAGTAACGGAGGCTGCCGAAACCGCGCCAGACCAGCAAGTCGCGGCGGAAAACACAGTCCTGGCTAAAAAGACCGGCGGAATATAGCCTCATCCTTTAGCGAAGCAAGGGCGACCAGGCGGGATCGGAAGCATCTCCCGGGGTCGCGAGTTCGCGCTGATTGTTGCCGGTCAAGTCGATCGAGAACAGCCGTGCGCCGCCGCCGTGGCCGCTCTTGTCCGTCGGCGAACCGCGGAAGTAGGCGAGCACCCGCCCGTTCGGCGCCCAGGTCGGCCCCTCGACCAGAAAATCCGAGGTCAGGATGCGCTCGCCCGAACCGTCGGGCCGCATCACGCCGATCGAAAACTGGCCGCCGTCGCCGCCGATCTTGGTAAAGGCGATCAGGTCGCCGCGCGGCGACCATACCGGCGTCGCGTACTTGCCTGAGCCAAAGCTGATGCGCTGGGCGCCGCCGCCGCCCGCCCCCATCACATAAAGCTGCTGCGAGCCGCCGCGGTCGGAGTTGAAGACGATTTTGCTGCCGTCGGGCGAATAGCACGGCGAGGTGTCGATCGCCGTTCCGTCGGACAGCCGCGACAGCGAGCGGTTGCGCAGGTCGAGAGAATAGATGTTGCTGGCGCCGCCCTCGCTGCGGCTCAGCACGACGCGGTTGCCGTCCGGCGAGAAACGCGGTGCGAACGACATGCCGGGAAAGTCGCCGAGCGCGGCCTGCTGCCCGGTATCGATGTTGAACATATAGACGCGCGGCACGCCGGCCGCATAGCTCAGATAGGTGATCTCCTGCGCCGACGGCGAAAAGCGCGGCGTCAGCACCAGCGCGCGGCCGTCGGTCAGAAACTGGTTGTTCGCGCTGTCCTGGTCCATGATCGCCAGCCGCTTGACGCGGTTTTGCGCCGGCCCCGATTCCGAGATGTAGACGATGCGGGTGTCGAAATAGCCGTCCTCGCCGGTAATCCGCTTATAGATCTCGTCGGCGATGATGTGGGCGATGCGGCGCCAGTTCTGCCTGGTCGTGGTATAGGCGAAACCGGCGAGCTGCTGCTCGGCGAATACGTCCCACAGGCGGAACTCGACGCGCGACTTGCCGTCCGGCTGGGTCTGCACCACACCGGTCACCAGCGCCTGCGCGTTGACCTGGCGCCACGCACCGAACTGTGGCGGGCCGCCGGTCGAGACGTCCTGGATGAACGCCTTGGGATCGATCGGCCGGAACAGCCCCGAGCTTTGCAGGTCGTTCGTGACGACGCCGGCAATGTCGCGCCCGAGCTGGCCGTTCTCGCCTTCACCGATTAGCGGCGGGATGGCGATCGGCAGCGGCTGCGAGATGCCGTGGGTAATGTCGATATGCAGCTCGGCGCGCGCCTCCGGCACGCAGAGCATCGACAGAACGAGCCCGAAAGCCCCCCAAACGGCGCGAGCCGCGACGTGCGAACCAGTCATTGGATGTCCCTCGGGCTGAAATCGACGACAAGATCCTTCCACAGCGCGTATTTCTCCGGGGGGAGCTTGAGCGGCGTGCACAGCGGGTTGAAAAAGGCGCGGCGCGCGCTTTCCGCAGCGGCGCGGTAGATCGGGTCGCCCAGGCGCCCCTGATCGACGATCTCGGCGCGGGTCACGGTGCCGTCGGGCTGGACCGCGGCGCGGATTTCGACAACGAGGTCCTTGGCGTCGCGCGCGCCGGCGTTGATGTTCCAGCAGCGCGCGATCTGCTCGCGCACCAGGTCGAGTTCGCTCGCCGTGAGCTGGCTGCCAAGCGGCGCCTTGGGTTGCGACGAGGGCGGCGCCGCGGCGGCGACCTGCGTGCGCTGCGGCCGCGTATCCTGCTGCGGCAGCGTCGGCGTCTTCGCCAGGTTTTTCAGCAACGTGTCGAACGCCGCGTCGTCGGTCTTCTTGTCAGGCTGCGCCTGCGCCTGGGCGACCTGGCGCGGCTGGTTCTTGTCCAGGCTCTTCATCAGATTGTCGAAGGCCGCGCTGTCGGTCTTTGGCTTCGGTTTGTAGTCCGGCTTTGGCGGGGGCGGTGGCGGCGCCTGCGTCTCGACCGGCTTGGGTGGCGGCGGCGGCGGTGCCAGATCGGCCTGCGGCGGCGACGGCGTCGGCGGCGCGGCCGGGGCCGGTGGGGCGGTCGCCGAGGGCGGCGCGGTCGGCGAGGGCGGCGGCGGCTCGGGCTTCGGCACCGGCTTTGGCGCCTCGGCCGCGGTCAGCGGCACATCGGGCTTGGCGTGCGGTTTCGGCTGGTTCGGATTGGGCCGCGTGGCGCGGGTCTCGGGCGCGATCGTCACCAACTCGACGGCGATCGGCTGATCCTCGGGGAGCGGCGGCCGGAACAACGTCGGTAGTCCGATGATAATGAGCGCAAAAATGCCGATGTGCATCAGCGCCGAGGCGGCAATGCCGCCCGGCATGACGTCGCGCGTCGTCTCCGGATCGACCGGAACCCCCCGCTCCAGCGCCATGATGCTCATCGCCGCGGACCGCCGTCAGACCCGGACCCGGGTTCAGCGCTTCCCGCTCGCCGCCGGGGTGCCGCCTTTGGGGGCTTCGGCGACCAGCGAGACCTTGTGGAACCCGGCATTGCTGATGAGGCTCATGACCTCGAGCACCTTGCCGTAATTGATGTCCTTGTCGCCGCGCACATAAAGCACGGCGTCGGGGTTCGAGCCGGTGATCGCCTGCAGCTTGGCCACCAGCCCGTCGATCGGCACGACCCCCTCTTGGATAAAGATCTGGCCGTCCTTGTTGACGGTGACGACGGTCGGCTCCTTCGGCTCGTTGATCGGCGGCGCCGCGGTCTGCGGCAG
>JAFAWI010000453.1 GCA_019241915.1 Alphaproteobacteria bacterium | reverse complement strand
CGATACCGCTAAGATAGAAAGCAGTGAAGCGTTTTTATTCATTCCAAATCGAAAAAGTTTCCCGGTAAAGCTCGGCGCCGCCAGCAGGGCTGGCGCGAGATACACTCAAATGCGCATGATTTTGCCGGGATTCATCAGGTTGTCGGGATCAATCGCCCGTTTGATCGCGGCCATAACCTGCACGGCTTCGCCGTGCTCAGCATAGAGAAAGTCGGATTTACCGTAGCCAATGCCGTGCTCGCCGGTGCAGGTGCCGTCCATTGCCAGCGCGCGTGTAACCATTCGGTCATTGAGCCGGCTCGCCTCGGCAATCTCTTCGGGACGATTAGGGTCGATCATGAAGATGAGGTGGAAATTACCGTCGCCGACATGACCCGCCAGCGCCGAGGGGATCGACGACTGCGCCAGATCGGCCTTGGTCTCGGCGATGCACTCGGCAAGCCGCGAGATCGGCACGCAGACATCGGTCGGCCATCCTTTGGATCCGGGGCGCAGCGCCAGCGCCGCGTAGTAGGCGTCGTGTCGCGCCTGCCACAATTTGCTGCGTTCTTCCTGGCTCGATGCCCAGCGGAAATCGTCGCCGCCGTACTCACCGGCGATCTGCTTGACCAGGTCGACCTGCTCGGCAGCCCCGGCGGTGGTGCCGTGAAATTCGAAGAACAGCGTCGGGGCGATCTTGTGGTTGAGTTTTGAATACTTGTTGATCGCCTCCATCTGCGGCTCGTCGAGCAGTTCGATACGCGCCACCGGAATGCCGCTCTGGATTGTCAGGATCACGGTGTTGACCGCATCCTCGATCGATGGGAACGCGCACACTGCCGCCAAGATCGCCTCGGGGATGCCGTAGAGCCGCACCGTCACCTCGGTGATCACGCCAAGCGTCCCTTCCGAGCCGACGAAGAGCCGCGTCAGGTCATATCCCGCCGCCGATTTGCGGGCGCGGTGCGCGGTCTGGATCACCTGTCCATCCGGCAACACCACGGTCAGCGCCAGCACGTTTTCGCGCATCGTGCCGTAGCGCACCGCGTTGGTGCCCGACGCCCGCGTTGCCGACATCCCGCCGAGCGAGGCGTCGGCGCCGGGGTCGATCGGAAAGAACAGGCCGGTGTCGCGCAGATATTCGTTGAGCTGTTTGCGCGTAACCCCCGCTTCGACAGTGGCGTCGAGGTCTTCGGCGCTGACGCGCAGCACGCGGTTCATCTGCGACAGGTCGATACAGACGCCGCCCTTGAGCGCCGCGACATGCCCTTCGAGCGAGGTGCCGGTGCCGAACGGCACGATCGGCGTGCTGTAGCGCGCGCACAGCTTGACGATATCGACCACTTCTTCGGTGCTGTGCGCGAACGCGACCGCATCGGGCGCGTGCGGCTGGTGGTAGGATTCGTCCTTGCCGTGCTGCTCGCAGACCGCGGCGGCGGTTGACAGACGATCGCCGAGGCGTTGGCGCAGCGCCTCGACCAGCGCAGGGTTAATCGGCACGCGGACAAGAGCGGGCGCGGTCATTAAGCGGCCCTTTAACAGAGGAAGCGATAGCTCAGCCTTACTCCCGCACCATACGCACTGCAACGGCGTAAACCTCTGGTCTGTTCGTTCGCCTGGCAGGGAGACGATCCGCTTCACCGGTTTGGTGCCTCCTGCACCATGCTGCCAATGGTCCCCTTTTCCCGTCTGGGGCAGGAGCCGGGGCGACTGGATCCCTGCGCCGGTTCCGCCCCCGCCGCAGCAGGGGAGGTGGCGAGCCATGCGACCCGGGCGGCGCGGCGGCAGGTGGCTTCAACAGTAGCAGAAGCTGCGCTAGGTTGAGAGCAGATGAGGTTGGAGGCCGCGATGCCGCTTGCGGCGGTCACGCTCGACGACAAGTACCTTCTCGATGACGGTCGCGTCTATCTGACCGGAACCCAGGCGCTGGTGCGCCTGCCAATGCTGCAGCGCCAGCGCGACACGGTGGCCGGGCTCAACACCGGCTGTTTTATCGCCGGCTATCGCGGCTCGCCGCTCGGTAATTTTGACATGGCGCTGTGGGGCGCGCGGCGATTTCTCGACAACAACCACATCAAGTTCCAGCCGGCGATCAACGAGGAGCTGGGCGCGACCGCCGTGTGGGGTTCGCAGCAGATCGGGCTTTTTCCCGGCGCCAAATACGACGGCGTGTTTTCGATCTGGTACGGCAAGGGTCCCGGTGTCGACCGCAGCGGCGATCCGTTAAAGCACGCTAATTCGGCAGGAACCGCGGCCTATGGCGGCGTCCTGGCGATCGCCGGCGACGACCATACCTGCAAATCGTCGACCTTATCGCACCAGTCCGAATTGGCGTTTATCGATGCCGCGATGCCGATCCTCAACCCGGCGGGGATCGAGGACATTCTCGACCTCGGCCTCTACGGCTGGGCGATGTCGCGTTATTCGGGCTGTTGGGTTGGGTTCAAGACCGTAGCCGAGACAATGGACAGCTCGGCCTCGATCGCGCTGCACCCCGACCGGGTTCAGATCGTGTCGCCGCGGGATTTTGCGATGCCGGCGGGCGGCCTCTCGATCCGCTGGCCCGACACGGCGCAGGACCAGGAGATGCGGCTGCACGCGTACAAGCTGGAGGCGGCCCGCGCCTTCGCGCGCGCCAACCGGCTCGACCGCGTGACGATCGACAGCCGGCGCCCGCGCTTTGGCATTGTCACGACTGGCAAATCCTATCTCGACGTCTGCCAGGCGCTCGACGACCTTGGCATCGATGCCGCCGAGGCTGAGGCGCTCGGTCTCAGGGTCTACAAGGTGGCGATGACCTGGCCACTCGAACCCGAGGGGGTGCGGGCCTTTGCCGAGGGGCTGGAGGAGGTGCTCGTTGTCGAGGAAAAGCGGGCGGTTATAGAGAGCCAGCTCAAGGAACAGCTTTACAATTGGCCGGCATCGTCGCGGCCGCGGATCGTCGGCAAGCACGACGAAAGCGGCGCTTGGATCCTGCCGTCGCCGGGCGAGCTTTCGCCGGCGCAGATCGCCCGCGTCATCGCCCGCCGCATCGCGCGCTTCCACTCGTCCCCGCGCATCGCCGAGCATGTGGCGCGGCTGGACCGGGGCGAGGCGCAGCTCTCCGGCAACGTGGTCCCGTTTGTGCGCACCCCGTATTTCTGCTCGGGCTGCCCGCACAACACCTCGACCCAGGTGCCCGAGGGCAGCCGGGCGCTGGCCGGGATCGGCTGCCATTACCTGTCGCAGTTCATGGAACGCTCGACCGCGACCTTCAGCCAGATGGGCGGCGAGGGTGCCGCCTGGATCGGCCAGGCGCCGTTTGTCGAGACACCGCATGTCTTTGCCAATATCGGCGACGGCACCTATGCGCATTCCGGCATCCTGGCGATCCGTGCCGCGGTCGCCGCTCGGGTCAACATGACCTACAAGGTGCTGTTCAACGACGCGGTGGCGATGACCGGCGGCCAGCCGATCGACGGCGGGCTGACCGTGCCGGCGGTGGCGCGCCAATTGGCTGCCGAAGGGGTTGCGCCAATTATCGTCGTCAGCGATGAGCCGGAGAAATACGCGCCAGGCACCGATTTCCCGCCGAACGCGACGGTGCGGCACCGCGACGACCTCGACGGGGTGCAGCGCGAAGTCCGCGAATTCAAGGGTGTATCGGCCATCATCTACGACCAGACCTGCGCTGCCGAGAAGCGGCGGCGGCGCAAACGCGGCCGCTTCCCGGACCCGCCGCGCCGCGTCGTCATCAACGACCTCGTTTGCGAGGGCTGCGGCGACTGTTCGACCGCGTCGAACTGCGTCTCGGTCGTGCCGGTCGAGACCGAATTCGGCCGCAAACGCGCGATCGACCAGTCGGGCTGCAACAAGGATTTCTCGTGTCTCAAGGGGTTCTGCCCGAGTTTCGTCACGGTTGAAGGGGGCAACCTGCGCAAGCATGCGGGCGACGCCGGCGAGGATGGGTTGCCGCCGCTTCCCGAGCCTGCACAGCCCGGCCTCGACCAAGCCTACGGCATCCTGGTGGCCGGTGTTGGCGGCACCGGCGTTGTGACCATTGGCGCTCTGCTCGGGATGGCCGCGCATCTCGAAGGCAAGGGTGTCAGGGTCCTCGACCAGATCGGCATGGCGCAGAAAGGCGGCGCGGTGCTGAGCCATGTGCGTATCGCCGCGAGCCCCGAAGCGATCCATGCGGTACGCATCGCCAATGGCGGCGCGCGGCTGCTGGTCGGCTGCGATCTGGTCGTGTCCGCCAGCGGCGAGGCGATCTCCAAGCTGCGTCCCGGTCACAGCCGCGCCATCGTCAACAGCCATGAAACGATGACCGGCGACTTTACCCGCAACCCCGACCTGGCCTTCCCGGCGCAGCCGCTGTCGCGGGCCGTCGCCGCCGCGGTCGGCCAGGGCGGTGTCGAATTTATCGACGCGACAGGTCTGGCGACGGGGCTTCTCGGCGACTCGCTCGCAACCAATCTGTTCATGCTGGGGCTCGCTTATCAGCGCGGTTTGGTGCCGGTATCGGCGGCGGCAATCGAGCGGGCGATCGAACTCAACGGTCAGGCGGTCGTTTTCAACAAGCGCGCGTTCGGCTGGGGGCGGCGTGCCGCGCTCGATCGGGAGCTGGTCGTCGCGCGCGCGACAGCGGCCGAGACCGTGCCGGAGACGCAGCGTCCTTCGGCGACGCTCGACGAGGCAATCGAACGGCGCACCGCCTACCTGATGCAGTACCAGAACGCCGCTTACGCGGCGCGCTATACCGGCTGGGTTGGGCGGGTTCGCGCCGCGGAAGGCAAGGCCGTGCCCGGCGGCACGGCGCTGGCCGACGCGGCCGCCCGCGCGCTGTTCAAGGTGATGGCCTACAAGGACGTATACGAAGTCGCCCGGCTCTACACCGAGACCGACTTCCTGATGCGGATCGCCGGCCAGTTCGAGGGCGACTACACGCTGAAATTCCACCTCGCGCCGCCGCTCACCGCGGAACGCGACCCGCGCACCGGCCACCTCAAAAAGCGCGAGTACGGGCGCTGGATGATCGGCGCCTTTCGTCTGTTGGCGCGGCTCAAATTCCTGCGCGGGACGGCTTTCGACATCTTTGGCGGCACCGAAGAGCGCCGCGCCGAGCGGCAGGCCATCGCCGATTACGAAGCGCGGCTGGCCGAGATTGTCACCGGGCTGCGGGCGGACAACCACGCGTCGGCGGTCGAATTGGCTTTGCTGCCGCTCGAGGTCCGCGGCT
>JAFAWI010000450.1 GCA_019241915.1 Alphaproteobacteria bacterium | reverse complement strand
CCGGGGCATCCGTTCCGCAAATAGACGCCGGTTTCCTTCGCCTGCCGGCGACGCTAGGCTCTGGGCGACAGGGCGGCGCGGGGGCGGCATGAAGCGGACGGGCGGATGAGGAGCGGCGCCGACTACCGCGAGGCGCTGCGCGACGGCCGCGTCGTCTATGTGATGGGCGAGGGCCGCGTCGACGATGTGACGACGCACCCGGCGACGCGGGCGATGGTCGACGAGTACGTCGCTTGGCACGACCGGCACCGCGACCCCGCCTGGGCGGAGCGGCTGCTGCGCCCGGACGGCACGCCATGGGCGTTCGTGCGACCTCAGGGCAAGGACGACCTCGCCGGTATGGGCCGCTCCTATGCCGAGACCTGTTTTCTCTCGGCGGGGAACATTACGCACGACCCCGGCTACGGCCACCTGATCGCGATGGGCATCCTCAACGCCGTCGCCGAACATGGCGCCGGCCCCGAACATACCGAGCGCGCGCGCGCCTATCTCGACCTGATCGACCGCACCGGTCGGTTCCTGACGTTCAGCGCCGGCTCGGCGCCGATCGGCTACCGGTTGCGGCCGGACCCCGCCGAGCGTGCCGCAGCAAAGATCGAGCGCCAGACCGACAAAGGCATTGTCGTCAGCGGCCGCATCGGCATGCACACCAGCCCGTGCTACGCCGAAGACATCTATGTCGGCTCGCTGTGCGGGCTGCAACTCGATGGCCACGCGGTGAGCTTTGTCGTCGAGGCCGCCGCCAAGGGCGTCACCACGCTGTGCCGCAAGCTGGCGCCGCGCGACCCTAGCCGGTTCATGGCGCCGCTCTCCAACCGCTTTGACGAGCTCGACGGTACGCTGTGGCTCGACGAGGTGCTGATCCCGTGGGAGCGGGTCTTCCTGGTCGACGCCTCGCCCGAGCCGGTCGCGCGCTGGCTGATGTGGCACCATTTGTACGGCTGGGGCGCGCGCGCCGAATTCAGCCTGGGTTTGGGGCTGGCGCTTGCCGACGCGATGGGGCTCAAGGGCAACGACGCGACGGTGGAATACCTGGTCGACCTGATGGCGGCAGTGCAGACGATCCGGGCCTGCCAGACCGCCGGCGTACGCGATCCCGAGAACACCGCCATCGGCTATGTGGCGCCCAACCAGCGCCATGTCATGGCCGGCGGCATCGCGCTGTTCAAAGCACGCCAGCAGATCGCCGAAATCCTGCGCATCGTGCCGGGTTCGTCGCTGGTGGTGGCACCGGGCGATACCGACCTCGCCGACGACGGTCTCGCCGCCGGCCTGGCGGAAGCCTTCGCCGGCGGCGGCTACAGCGCCAAACAGCGTGCGGCGCTGCTGCAACTCGCCTGGGACCATGTGTCGTCCGGTCTCGACGGCCGCGAGTCGGCGTTCGAGCTGCACGCCAGCGGTGGCATGCCGGCATGGCGCGGCCGGCTGCGCCAGAGCTTCCAAGATTACAACGAGCTGGCCAATGCGGTGCTGCAGCAGCTCGCTTTCGAGATGCCTCGGATCGACCTCGGCGGCATTCCCGCACGGGCGATGGCGCCGCGGCGGGTCAACGCACCGCCCGCCGACGACAAACGATGAGAACCGGCGCGGACTATCGCGCGGCGCTGCGTGACGGTCGCAAGGTCGTCATCATGGGCGGCGGTGCGATCGAGGATGTCGTCACCCATCCGGCGACAGCGGCGATGGTCGAACAGTACATCGCTTGGTACGACCGGCACCGCGACCCGGAATGGGCCGGGACCCTCGTCGCGCCCGATGGCACGCCGTGGGCGTTCGTGCTGCCGCGCACCGTGGACGAGGCGCAGGCCGTCGGCCGGTCGATCGCCAAGACGATCTTTCTGTCGGCCGGCAATATCACGCACACCCCGCATTACGGCCATCTGATTGCGATGGGTGTGCTCGCCGCCGCCGAAAAGCAGAACGCCGCGCCGCATTACATCGCCAACGCCGCCGCCTATCGCGAGGGGGTCGCGCGCGACCAGCGCTTTATTACCTTTTGCGGCGGTGCGCCGATCGTCGGTCAGCGCATGCAGCCCGATCCTGCCGACCGGGTGTCGGTCAAGATCGTGCGCGAGACCGATAGCGGCCTGGTGCTGCGCGGCCAGCTCGGCATGCACACCAGCCCGGCTTATGCCGAGGAGGTCTATGTCGGGACGCTGACCGGGTTGCAGATCGACAAGCAGCCGATCGGGTTTATTGTGCCGGTCGGGGCCCGGGGGGTGACCACCTTGTGCCGCAAGCCCGCAGCACGGGAGGCGAATCCGTTTATGGCGCCGCTGTCGAGCCGTTATGACGAGCTCGACGGTCAGATGTGGCTCGACGACGTGCTGATCCCCTGGGAACGCGTCTTTGCGGTCGACCCGGCGCCCGAGGCCATTCCGCGCTGGCTGCGCTGGCACCACCTCTACGGGTGGCTCGCCAAGGCCGAGTTCACGCTTGGCCTCGCCTTTGCGCTGACCGACGCGCTGGGGCTGCGCGAGCACGACCTGACGATCGAATACCTTGTCGACATTATCGCCGAGGTGCAGATCGTGCGGTCGTGCATCGCCGCGGCTGAGCTCGAACCGGAGTTCACACCGAGCGGCTACTGTGTGCCGAACCACGCCCATCTCGCCGCGGGGGGCATCTCGCTGTTCAAGGCACGGCAACGGATTGCGGAACTGCTGCGCGTCATTCCGGGCTCCTCGCTGGTGGTGGCGCCGGGCGACGCTGACCTACAAATCCCGGAACTGGCGCAGGGGTTGGAGGAGAGCTTTGGCGGCGGCGGCTACACCGCACGGCAGCGTTCGGCGCTCTTGCTGATGGCGTGGGACCACGTCTCGTCGGCCCTCGACGGCCGCGAATCGGCGTTCGAGCTGCACGCCAGCGGCGGCCTGCCGGGCTGGCGTGCGTGGTTGAGGCGCAGCTTCACCGACTATAACCGGCTGGCCAACGCGGTGCTCGAGTTTATCGATCTCGACATGCCGGAAATCGACGCAAGCATGATCGGCGCCGCCCCCGTCGGCTCCCGCCGTGCGGTGACGTTGCCGGCCGGCAAGAAGTAGGGCGGGCTAGCGTAGCGCAACCCGCCGCTTCCGGGCGCGCCGAAAGAAGGCCTGCACTTTTCCGCCCACAAGGAGGACGTCATGACCACGGTCGCGATCGTCGGCGCCGGTATCGGCGGGATTTATCTGGCGGCGCATCTCGGGCAGCGCAGCGCCACGCTGCGTCTCGCGGACCGTGACGAGGGCCGTCTCGCGGAAATACGCGCACGCGGCGGCCTGGACGTCGAGACGGCCGTCAAGACTGGTTTTTCGGCCATCGAGCGGGTGACGACCGATCTCGGGGAAGCGGCGGATGACGCCGAGGTGATCGCGGTCTGCACCGGTGGCACGTTCCAGGAAGGCGTAGCGCACGGCCTCGCGCCGCTGTTGCGCGACGGACAGACGATCCTCTTGATCCAGGGCAACACCGGCGGCGCGCTCACTTTCCGCCGCGCTCTCGACGCGGCTGCGTGCCGTGCGCAGGTCGACATCGCCGAGATTGATAACTACCCCTATTCATGCTGGCGCGATTCGCCGACCCGGATCCGCCCGATCGTCGCGAAGCGGGGGCTGCAGATTGCGGCATTTCCGGGCAACCGCGGCGACGCGGTGTTCGCCAAGTTAGGCCCACTGTTCCCCGGATCGGTGCTGCGGCCAACCATTGCCTGGACCGGCTTTATGAACGCCAACGCGATGCTGCACGTCGCCAACTGCGTCGCCAACGCCGGCAAAATCGATCGCGGCGAGCGCTACAAATTCTATGCCGAGGGCGTGACCCCGGCGGTTGGGCGCCTGTACCAGGCGATCAATGCCGAGCGGATCGCCGTGGCCGCCGCGCTCGGCGCCGAAGTGCCGACGCTCGAAGACTGGCTCGCGCAGACCTATGGCGTGCGCGGCGTCGACCTGCCGGAGACCTGTCGGCTGCTCACCACCAACAGCGACGGCCCCTACCAAGCGACCGGTACACCAAGCGACTGGAGCCACAAATACATCGCCGAGGACGTACCGGTCGGACTGATCCCGATGAGCGCGTTCGGCGAGGCGACGGGCGTAGCGACGGCTGCAATCGATGCGGTCGTCAGACTGGCGCAGCTCCTCGCCGGCAGCAATTTCGCGGCGGACGCGCGCACCCTCGACCGCATGGGGCTTGCCGGCATGGACGCGGCGCAGATCAAGCGGACGCTGACCGAGGGGTTTTGCTGAGACGCAGCCGAGACGGGTCCGAGAATGTCGCCATCGGTACCCGAGGCAGCCCAATCTCAATTCGAACCGCGCGACCGGTGAGCGAGCGCGCATCTCGCATTACAGTCGCTTAACAACCGATCTCACTCCCAGCTGACGTGCTCGCCTCAAGAGCTGGCGGCGAACCGGCCAATTCGGCTGCATCGAGCGACAGCAGGCCCGCGATCACGCGCTCGGCGATGGCGAAGTGGGCGGCCCAGCAGGGCGCTTTCCATCTCATCAGACGTTGGCTCTGCGCATGGCGGCGGGGGGTGTCGACAGCATAATCGAGGATCGCGCGATGCCACGCGTCGGCATCGTCCGGGTCGAGGTATTCGGCCACACCTCGGCCGCATTCGCGCAATGCAGGGAGGTCGCTGCACAGGACCGGCACCGCTTGCGACAGCGCCTCGACGACCGGCAGGCCAAATCCTTCCGCGCGCGTCGGGAAGAGCAGCGCCCGGGCGCCGGCGAGCAGCGCCGCCATCGCAACATCGGGCACGCCGGAGCGGCAGGAGACCAGTCCTCCGAGTGCAGCGAACCCGTCCGCCGCCCGCCGCCCGCCGAACCCTTTGCGTCCGATCACGACGAGGCGCGGCGCGCGGTCGCCGAGTTCCCGCGCAAGCCGACCC
This sequence comes from Alphaproteobacteria bacterium, assembly GCA_019241915.1. Lineage (GTDB taxonomy): Bacteria > Pseudomonadota > Alphaproteobacteria > ATCC43930 > CGMCC-115725 > DATARH01. The sequence continues at coordinate 3,381 of JAFAWI010000450.1, read as the reverse complement.
CACACCGCGACCAGCAGGTGATGGTTCTTGCGGCATTCGATCGTCCCGATACAGACGAAATACGGGTGTTCGGCGTTGGCGGGCAGCCCGCCTTGCGGCAGGTTGCCCGCGAGCGGCGCGACGAGGATGGGAAGGCGGCGACGACTCGGCCCGAGATGTCCGGTCAGCGCCTCGCGCGTCGCCGCAGAGTTGACAATGACCGCGTCGGCAAGCGCGGCGACAGTTTCTATGCGGCGCCGGTGCCGCGTCTCTTGCGCCGGTCGCGCCAGGTGCGGCGTTTCGAGCGGGATCAGGTCGTGGATCAGGCAGAGGAAGCGCGCCGCGCAGCGCGCCTTGAGCCGCGCGATGCCGGCGGCGCGATCGAGCTTTTGGTGCGAGACGAGCAGGTATACGGGCGGCTGGTCGCTTGCCCGCAACGCCCGCTGCAGCCGGAGCTCGCCCCACATTGCGCCGAGGCGCAACCGCCAGGCCAACATCACGATGCGCCACGCCTCGCTCACCGTAGCCCCAGTTCGCCAGCGCGTGGCGAGACGCGCGACAAAGCGCTCCGCCTGCTGCTGCGGCAGAAGGCCGACGCCACCCAGAATATTGCGGGCGGCGTAGCAGTGCGGACCGGGTTCGGCTGCCACGTGCAGTGCATAAGCCAATTCCACGCGGTCGATCCCTGTCGGTGTCGCGCTGCAGGCGCGCCGCAGCAGCCGCGACAGATCGAGCGCGATCATCCACAGCGCTCCTAGTGGGTCGCGTTCTTGACGATCGCCCCGGTCACCGCAGGGCCGGTAAGCCCGTTGACCAAGGCGAGAAACTTTTGCAGCTCGGTCGCGGTCGCGTTGGCGACATAGAGCGTGTCCTTGTCGCGCACCGGAAACTGGGCCGCGGCGAAATAGGCGTTGGCGTCGCGCAGATCGAGGCGATAGACCACACCGATGCGGCCGTCGGGAGCCGCGTCGTGCTTGATCCCGAGCGAGGCCGCAATTTCGGGAACTTCCCTGCGGAATACGAAGACGCCGGCGGCATCCGACCGCAAATCCTGCAAGCCGCCGGCCTTGGCGATTGCCTCAATCAGCGTCAGGCGCGCCGCCGGAAAGGTGATTTCGTTGTTCTCACCCGCCGCGCCGAGAGCGATAAAGGTCTGCGGGTCGCGCACGACGGTCAGCACGTCGCCTGGCTCGGCGTAGATGTTCTCGGCCGGATCGGCGACCAGCTCTTCCATCGGAATCGTCGCGGTAACGCCGCCGCGCGACAGCCGGATCGAAGTCTCGTGCACCGGAGCTCGCGGTCCACCGGCGGCCGCGATCACGTCGAGCAGGCGGTCGCCTTTCAGCGACAGCGGTACCCGTTCGCCCTTCACCACCTCGCCCGTGACGGTGACGCTGTTGTTGACGCTTTTGCTGACGGAGACGATTGCCTGCGGCTCGATCGCCTTACCCGTCAGCCGCTGTTCGATCGTACGCTGCACCTCGACCGGCAGCCGGCCGGCGGCCGGAATGCGTCCGGCAAATGGCACGCTTATCGCGCCGTCGCGGCCCACCGCCTGTTCGGGCAGCACGACATTATGCGAACCCGGCGCAAGAACCTGGTCGCTCGGTGCGGAGGTGAAAAGGCCGCCCGACGCCGCCTCCCACAGCGACACGACGATGCTGTCGCCGATCCCGATCCTGGGTTCGGCAGGCAACCCGCCATGCGCAAAGCGGCCGTGGAAGCGGGCCGGCGGGACCGCTCGTAGCGCCGCAACCGCATGCTCATCGACATTAACGACGGCAAACGCCGCATCGGCGCCTTGCGCCTGCTGGTCGAGAAGCCGGCTGACGGTCGGGCCAGCGCTCGGCAGAAGACCGCAACCGCCGAGAAGCGATGCGGCGGCCGCGACGATACCGAGCGTTCGCGTACGGGGGCTGCGCGAACCGCGATACATACCCCCATAGGTTACATGAGCCTAAAGGCCGTGCAACCTTGAAGGAGATTTAGATCACCTGCATCTCGGTCGCTATCGTACGCGACGCATAGACTCCCATCCAGCCGGTGGGATCAAGCCAGCCCTCCTCGTTGCCCGGTGGCTCGATCGCCCGGATATGCGCATCGGTGATCTCGCACAAATCGTCGATCGGGCGCGGCGGGTCGACCTCGGTCGACCAGAAGAACCGCGCGCTGCCGCCGATTTCATGCTTCGCGACGAGGCAATTGGGAGCGCCTCGGGCGGGGTGGTAGAGGCCAACAGCCGAATAGCCGTGCAGATGGCTGACGACCATGACGCCTTCGGTTCCGGGAAACGCGTATTTCATCGCCGAGAACCAGCGGCACAGAGCGGCCAGCTCGTTTTCGGTGAACTCGTAGCCGCAACGCACGGGCCCGCTTCGGCGCAGCCGCGACGGCCGGTGACGCATCCGCAGCGGAAAACTCACGACATTCGTGCGGTCGAACCCTTTGCCCACGTCGCCCCCAATTCACAAGCCCTGCGCTGCGACAGGACATCCCCTTGCCGGCCGGCAGCAACCTTTCGCCGGTACCCGATCCTGCTCTCCGTCCGCAAAAGCGAAGTCTTTGCCGACTACTTCGGCTTTCCCGGCGGCGTCAGGTCGAGAGCAAAGAATACAATCGAGGGCAGATTCCAAGTCAATTGAGCGAGGCTGCTGCCGCAGCTTTTCCGCCCGAGCGTTGCCTTTCAGCAACAGTTGCAAAAACGTGACATCTCGCGAAACCGAGGGTTATGCCGTCGCGGCGGCCGATAACAAGCCGGCGCCGCCCGGCGCCGGTTTTGGCGACGAAGCAGCAGCCCGCTTTGGCTACTGCGCCTCCGGCGGAACCTCGACGACCTGTTCGATCTTCACCGGCACGACCCCCTCGTCCTTCATCGCCAGTTGTTCGGCGGCTCGGGGCGACATGTCGATCAGCAACGTGGGGCTGATCGGACCGCGATCGGTGACTTTGACGACCACGGAGCGGCCGTTCTTGAGATTGGTTACCAGCGCCAGCGAATTGAGCGGCAGCGTACGGTGCGCGGCGGTCGGATGGATCGTGTCGAGGCGGTCGCCGCTGCTGGTTTGCCGGCCGACATAGCGGCCGCCATACCACGCCGCCTTTCCGGTCTCGGTGTGCCCGACACAGCGGATGCGGATCGGCCGCAGGTCGGACGCCACCGGTTCGGGTCGCTGCAAACGCGCCTCGCGGACGGCATTGCGCGATTCCGCTTGCGCCGTCGGCCTGGGCACGGCCGATTTTCCGGCGGCGCGCACGGTTGCGCCCGCCGAGGGCGCAACGAGCGCCACATTGGCGGCAATCTGGGCGATTTGCTGCGTGACCGCGGCAATCTCGATGATTGCATCACCCATCGGTCTGCCGCCGAGGCTGTCGGTTGGGCGGATCATGCTGCCGGCGGTCGCG
>JAFAWI010000304.1 GCA_019241915.1 Alphaproteobacteria bacterium | reverse complement strand
CGCCGGGCCCGCCGACGGCCAGCTCGGACCAGGACTTCATCAACCAGGCGATGGGCATGAACGCGTCCGAGATCGGCCTCGGCCGGCTCGCGAAAGGCAAAGCCGCGGCGCGATCGGTCAAGGCGCTGGCCAGCCGGATGGTCACCGAACACACCCATGCCAACCAGCAGCTCGCGTCGCTCGCCAAGCGGCTCAAAATCGAGGCGGCGCCTCCGCCGGACCAGCCCCCGCCGGACCTGCTGACCGCGAGCGGCCCCGATTTCGACAAGATGTACATCGGTCAGATGATCAAGGCGCACCAGGACGCAATCGCGCTGTTCGAGAGCGAGGCGAACAACGGCCAGGACGCGCGCGTCAAACATTGGGCGCGTAGCACGCTGCCGACGCTGCGCCATCACCTGCACGAGGCCGAGACGATCGGCAAGAAGCTGGGTGCCTGACCCGACGACGCGGCCGGCGGCTGGACGTGCGACCCCGCGCCCGACGCCGGCGCGCCGAACCGAGCAGCAAGAGCGCGAGCGGCGCCTGGCCGAAGCGTTGCGCGCCAACCTGCAGCGACGCAAGCAACAAGCCCGCGCCCGCGCCGCGCCGCCTGCAGACACACCCGCAGGGTCGCGGAAACGTTAGACGCGGCTTTTTGGCGGACACGCGGTCGGTGTTCGCGATCCGATCGGTGGCGGACCGCAGGGTCGCCCGCAGACGCCGCGGGTTGAGCCGCGCCGATCGCTCCGCTAAAAGCTAGACCGGAGAGCCTCGCGGGAGAGAAACGGCCGAATACCGACGCGCTGCGTTTGCGTTATGTCCCGTCGCCGGGGACCACGAACCAGCGCATGGAGCCGTGAGCATGGACAGGATCGTCATTCGCGGGGGCCTGCCGCTGGCCGGCACAATTCCGATCGCCGGCGCCAAGAACGCGGCGCTGCCGCTGATGGCGGCAAGCCTGCTGACCGACGAACCGCTGGTTCTCGCCAACCTGCCGGACCTCGCCGACATCCGCACGATGGCCGACCTGCTCGCCCAGCACGGCGTCGCCGTGACACCCCGCGCCTCCGGCGAGGGGCTGCCTCCACATGTGCTCGAATTGTCGGCGCGGCGGATCACCTCGACGACGGCCCCGTACGATCTGGTACGCAGGATGCGCGCCTCTTTTCTGGTGCTGGGGCCGCTGCTGGCGCGCTGCGGCGAGGCCCGCGTGTCGCTCCCGGGCGGCGACGAGATCGGGGTCCGGCCGGTGGATCTGCACATCAAGGGGTTGCAGCGCCTGGGCGCCGAGGTCGAGCTGTCCGGCGGTTATATCGAAGCGCGCGCGCCGCAAGGCCTTAGGGGCGCGGAAATCGCCTTTCCCAGCGTGTCGGTCGGCGCTACCGAACATATGCTCATGGCGGCGGCGCTCGCCGATGGGGAAACGCTTCTGGTCAACGCCGCGCGCGAGCCGGAAATTACCGACCTCGCCACCTGTCTGGTGGCGATGGGCGCGCAGATTGACGGCATAGGCACCGACCGGCTCACCGTGCGCGGTGTCGGCCGGCTGCACGGCGCCCGGCACACGGTCATCTCCGACCGCATCGAGACCGGCACTTACGTGATGGCGGTGGCGGCGGCCGGCGGCGAGGTGCAGCTCGGCGGCGCACGGCTCGACCACATCGAGGCGGTGGCGCGGGTCCTGGAAAACGCCGACATCCGCATGCACGAGACCGACGGCGGGTTGCTGGTGCGCCGCAGCACCGGGCGGATCGATGGGGTCGATGTGATGACCGAGCCCTACCCCGGCTTTCCGACCGACCTGCAAGCTCAAGTCATGGCGTTGATGACGATCGCGGACGGCGCCGCGATGATTACCGAAACGATCTTCGAGAACCGCTTTATGCACGTGCCGGAGCTCATGCGCTTGGGTGCCAACATCAACGTCCAGGGCCCCTCGGCGCTGGTGCGCGGCGTCAAGCGGCTGACCGGCGCGCCGGTAATGGCGACCGATTTGCGTGCCTCGGTCTCGCTGGTGATCGCCGGCCTCATCGCCGAGGGGGAAACTCTGATCAGCGGCGTCCACCACCTCGACCGCGGCTACGAGCGACTCGAGGAGAAGCTGGCGGCGTGCGGCGCGCGCATCGAGCGGGTGCGCGGTGGCGCCTGACGCGGCGCTCAAACTGCGCGCGGAGGACGCCGAGGACCTGGCGGTGATCTCGGGGCTGGTGCAGGACGCGCTGATTTCGGTCGCCGATCTGGCATACGACCGCGCCGCGCGCCGCTTCACGCTTGTCGCCAACCGCTTCCGCTGGGAAGCGCCTTCCCCAACCGACGGTCTCGATCAGACGGGCGAGTTTGAGCGGACTCTGTGCGCCGTGACCTTCGCGGAAGTCGAGCGCGTGTCTTACCGAGGTTTCCGCCGCCTCGACGTCGGCCGCATTCTGGCGCTGCTGGCGATCCGGCCGGGCGAGGCGGCGGGCATCATCGATCTTGAATTTTCCGGTGGCGCCGCGGTGCGTCTCGCGGTCGGCGCGATCAGCGTGCGCGCCAGCGATGTCGGCGAGCCGTGGCCGACGCCGTGGCAACCGGATCACGAAGCGGGCCGGCGCGCATGAGCGAAAAGCTCGTCCTGGCGCTGCCCAACGGCCGCATCCTCTCCGAGGTGATGCCGCTGTTGCACGGCATCGGCATCGAGCCGGAACCGGCGTTCGACGATCCGACGGCGCGTCAGCTGCGCTTTACCACATCGCTCCCGGATCTCGACATCATCCGCGTGCGCAGCTTTGACGTCGCCACTTTTGTCGCGTTCGGCGCGGCGCAGCTCGGCGTCGCCGGAAACGACGTGCTGATGGAGTTCGACTATTCAGAAATTTACGCGCCGCTCGACCTCGACATCGGGCATTGCCGCATGATGGTCGCAGCCCCGGCCGATTGGGTCGGGCAGGAAGACCCGCGCGCCTGGAGCCACATTCGCGTCGGGACCAAATATCCCGAGGTGACGCGACGGCATTTCGCCGCGCGCGGGGTGCAGGCCGAGTGCATCAAACTCAACGGCGCGGTCGAGCTGGCGCCGGCGCT
>JAFAWI010000093.1 GCA_019241915.1 Alphaproteobacteria bacterium | reverse complement strand
CTCGCGCGGGGTGACGCTGATCCTCATCACGCTGTCGATGGTCGTGTCGACCCGCTACATCTGGTGGCGCCTGACCGAGACGCTGCAATTCCCGTCCGAGCTCGAAGCGTTTCTCGGGATCGGGCTGATCCTGGCCGAGCTCTACGCTTGGCTGGTGCTGATGCTGGGCTACATCCAGACGGCGTGGCCGCTGCACCGGCCGCCGGTGGCGCTGCCCGACGACATCGCCGAGTGGCCGACCGTCGACCTGTTGATCCCGACCTACAACGAGCCGCTCTCGGTGGTGCAGAACACCGTGCTCGGCGCGCTGTCGGTCGATTACCCGCTCGACAAGCTCAACATCTACATTCTCGACGACGGACGGCGGCCCGAGTTCGAGGAATTCGCGGTGGCCTGCGGGGTCGGCTACATCACCCGCGACAACAACGAACACGCCAAAGCCGGCAACCTCAACCACGCGCTGACGGTCACCAATGGCGAACTGCTGGCGCTGTTCGACAGCGACCATGTGCCGACCCGCGCCTTTCTGCAGCTGACCGTCGGCTGGTTTCTGCGCGACCCGCAGCTGTCGCTGGTGCAGACGCCGCACCATTTCTATTCGCCCGACCCGTTCGAGCGGAACCTGCGCGGCGGCACCACGGTGCCCAACGAGGGCCAGCTGTTCTACGGGCTGATCCAGGACGGCAACGACCTGTGGAACGCGTCGTTTTTCTGCGGCTCGTGCGCGGTGATCCGGCGCGCCGCGATCGACTCGATCGGCGGCTTTGCCACCGCGACCGTCACCGAAGACGCGCACACCGCGCTGCGCATGCACCGGGCGGGGTGGAACTCGGCCTATCTGCGGCTGCCGCTGGCGGCAGGTCTGGCGACCGAGCGGCTGGCGATCCATGTCGGCCAGCGCATGCGCTGGGCGCGCGGCATGACCCAGATCTTCCGCGTCGACAACCCGATGTGGGGGCGCGGCCTCGGGCTTGGCCAGCGCATCTGCTACCTCAACGCGATGCTGCACTTCTTTTTCGGGCTGCCGCGCTTTGTGTTCCTGACCGCGCCGCTCGCCTATCTGATGTTCCGCCTCAACATCATCGCGGCGAGCGGCCTGATGGTGATCGTCTATGCCGCGCCGCACCTCATCCATTCGACCGTGACCAACTCGCGGCTGCAGTCGCGCTACCGCCATTCGTTCTGGGGCGAGATCTACGAGAGCGTGCTCGCGCTCTACATTTTGCGGCCGACCCTGGCGACGCTGGTCAACCCGAAGCGCGGCAAATTCAACGTCACCGAAAAGGGCGGCCTGCTGCCGCGCGACTATTTCGACTACAAGATCGTGCGGCCGCACCTGATCATCTGCGGGCTGCTGATCGTCGCGCTGATCATCGGCATCGTGCGCTGGGTGCTGAGCGACTTCTCCGACACCGAAGTGCTGGTGCTCAACGTTGCCTGGGCGATCTTCAACCTGCTGACGATCGCCGCGGCGATCGCGGTCGGGCGCGAGACGCGCCAGCTGCGCGGCTCGGTGCGGCTCGGCCTCGAAGTGCCGAGCGTGATCTATCTGGCGGACGGGCAATCGCTGGTGACGCAGTCGCAGAACCTGTCGACGACCGGCGCGCTGTTTGTGGCGGCGCGTCCGGAAGGCGTCGTTCCGGGCGACGTCGTCCAGGTCGAATTGCCCGTAGGGGAGCGGACGGCCGTGTTACCGGCGCGCGTCGTTGCATGGGATGGGGAGGTGCTACGCGTGGCCTTTGAACAATTGACGCTGCGGCAGCAGCGCGACCTGGTTCGGGTGGTGCTGTGCCGCGCCGACGCCTGGCTCGATTGGGAAGAGCATCCGGTCGATCGCCCGGTGCGCGCGGTGCGCGAGATTCTCGGCAGCATCGGCGGCTTGTTTGTGCGCCCGACCTTCCGCAGCATTCTGTTCGCGACCGGGTTCGGGCTGGGCGCACTGGCCCTCGGCAGCGCGGCGATCGCGCAGACCAACGCGCCGCCCGGCTCGCTGCCGAGCACACCCGGTACGCCGCCGAGCGCCGGGGTCGGCCAGAGCGGACCGGGACCGCTGACCGGCGGCGCCGCCCCGCCGCCGCAGGGTGCGCAGGTGCCGCTGCAAGGCGGCGGCACGCCGGTGGTGCCGGGAACGCTGGCGCCGTCGAGCCAGACGCCGAGCAACCAGCCGGGGCTGCCCGGGCCGGCCGGCGCGGCGGCGGGGACGCAGCCCGGTGCGGGCGCGGCCGCGGGCACGACGCGGACGCAGACGCTGACCCTGAAAGATCTGGGCGCCAACTCGCCGATTCGCCTGATCGGGGTCCAGGGCGAAGGCAGCCTGCCATTCTCGGTGCGCCGCGACGAAGTCGTCACCGGCGGCAAGATGGACCTGACCTTTGCCTATTCGCCGGCGCTGATCCCCGAGCTCAGCCACCTGACCGTGCTGCTCAACGGCGAGGTGGTCGGCAACATTCCGCTGCCGAAAGAGACATCCTCCGGCGCGACCGCGACGCTGCAGATCAATCCGGTGCTGTTCCAAGAGGACAACCGGGTGCTGTTCCGGTTTATCGGCCATTACACGCTCGGCTGCGAAGACCCGCTGCACTCGAGCCTGTGGCTGGTGCTCAGCAACACCACCGCGCTGTCGACCCAGCTGCAAAAGCTGCCGCTGCCCAACGACCTGTCGGTGCTGCCCGCGCCGTTCTACGACGCCAAGGACATGCAGGCGTTGAGCCTGCCGTTCGTCTTTGCCGCGAAGGCGTCGCCGGCGACGCTGCAGTCGGCGGGCATCGTCGCGTCGTGGTTCGGCGCGCTCGCCTCGTACAAGGGCGCCAGCTTCCCGACCAATCTCGACACGATCCCCAACGGCAATGCCGTCGTCTTTGCGACCGACGACGAGAAGCCGGCCGGTCTCGACCTGCCGGCGATCAACGGACCGACGATTGCGGTGGTGGCCAACCCGAAAAACCCCGAAAGCAAGCTGCTGTTGGTCATGGGGCACAATACCGACGAGTTGCGCGCGGCGGCCGATACGCTGGCGCTCGGCGCGACCGCGTTGAGCGGCGACACGCAGGTCGTCGGCAATCCGGACATCCCGGCGCGCAAGGCTTACGACGCGCCGCGTTGGGTCCCGATCGACCGGCCGGTGCGCTTTGGCGAGCTGGTGCAGCCGACCAATCTGCAGGGCAACGGTCTTGTTCCCGGGCTGCTGACGCTCAACTTCCGCACCGCGCCCGACCTGTTCGTGTGGGGCAACACCGGGGTGCCGCTCGACATCCGTTACCGCTATCCGGCGGGCACCTGGATGAACTTCCGCGATTCGCGGCTCGACGTGTCGATCAACAACTCGTATCTGCGCAGCCTGCCGCTGACCCAGGAAGGCGTGGTGCGCAAGGTCAAGGACATCGTCTCGCCCGATTTTGTGATGAACGAGCAGACGGTGCGGGTGCCGCCCTATTATGTGTTCGGGCAGAACCAGCTGCAGTTCTACTACGACCTGCGCCCGATCAAACAGGGCGAGTGTCAGGACGTGCTGCCCAACAACGTCCAGGAATCGATCGACCCCGATTCGACGATCGACCTGTCGAAGACCGAGCGCTTCACCTCGCTGCCCAACCTCGCGTTCTTTGTGAACTCCGGCTATCCGTTCACCAAGCTGGCCGATCTGGCGGACACCGCGGTGGTGCTGCCCGATCAGCTCACCGCGCCCGACATCGAGGCGTTTCTCGAACTGATGGGGATGATGGGCGATTCGACCGGGTTTCCGGTGGTCCACGCTGCGGTGGTGACCGCGGCCGACGTCAACAAGGTGTCGGGCAAGGACCTGCTGGTGCTCGGGTCGATCGACCGCCAGCCGCTGATCGCCAAGTGGGTCGACAACGCCAAGCTGCGCGTCGATAAGGGGCAGCTGCGGGTCGGCCTCAACTCGGCGCTCGACCGCGTCTATACCGCGCTCGACCCGAACGCCGCGGCCGAGCGCCAGCGGGTCGACCAGCTGCTGGTGCAGCAGGGCAACAACCTTTCCGCGATGGTCGGGCTGCAGTCGCCGCTCAACTCGTCGCACAGCGCGGTGATCATCACCGGGTCGACCCCGGACAAGCTGCTCACCGTGATCAACAGCTTCCGCAACCGCGACCTCAACCCGTCGATCCAGGGCGACCTGATGATCGCCGGCGGCGGGCGGGTCACCAGTTTCCGGATCGGCAACGAATATTCGGTCGGCCATCTGCCCACCCTCACCAAGCTGCGCTGGTGGCTCGGGAACTCGCCGCTGATCCTGATCCTGTTCACGCTGATCGGCGTGCTGATCATCGCGCTGGTGGCGTACTGGCTGTTGCGCCGGCTGGCGGTTGGGCGGCTCGGCGGCAGGGCGGTTTGACAGCGGGTGGTCGTGTGATGTCGGGTGTCGTCGTCGGTGTCGTCGCCCCCGGGCGGTCCCGGGCGGGTCGCGTGAGGTCTGGGCGGCGGTGCGGCCTCGCACTCGCCGCGCTGCTCGCCGCGGTCGTGCCGGCGCTGCCCGCCCTGGCGCAGGCCAATGCCGAGCAGGTGCTGCTCGACAAGGCCAATTACTGGCGGCTCAAGGACCGGCCCGACCTGGTGGCGCAGGCGCTCAACCAGCTGCTGGAGATCGACCCGAACAACGCCGACGCGCTGTTCCTCTACGGCGAGTTGTCGGTGCAGCAGAACAAGCCCGGCGAGGCGCAGCGCTATCTGCAAAAACTGCAGCAGGTGGCCCCCGACAGCCCGCACATCGCCGACCTCGAAGCGGAAATCCGCACCGGCAAGGTCGGCGCCACCGACCTCAACGAGGCGCGCAAGCTGGTGCAGGCGGGCCAATTGCCCGAAGCGGTGCAGAAATATCAGGAAATCTTCAAGGGGCCGCCGCCGTCGGCCTACGGCGTCGAATATTACATGACGCTCGCCGGCACGCC
>JAFAWI010000025.1 GCA_019241915.1 Alphaproteobacteria bacterium | reverse complement strand
GGCGCCGGCGGCATGGCGGGTCTGATGCTGGCGCCGGCGGTCGGTGTGGCGACCGCGCTGTCGCAAGGCTGCATGCCGATCGGTCCGGTGCGGCGCATCGACGAGGCGCGCGACAATGTCGTGATGGCGATCGACGGCCGGCCCGCGCTCGATGTATTTCGCGAAGATATCGGGCCGGAGCTGGCGCAGAATTTGCGCCGGGTCGGCGGCATCATTTTCGCCGGGCTGCCGGTGGCGGGATCGGACACCGGGGATTACCTGGTGCGCAACCTGATGGCGATCGACCCGGGCCAGGGCTGGATCGTGCTCGGCGCGGAGGTCGCGGCCGGCGATCGGATCGTGTTCTGCCGGCGCGACCCGGAGAGCGCGCGGCAGGACCTCGTGCGCATGGTCAAGCAACTCGCCGGGCGGATCAGCGGCCCGCCCAAGGCCGGCGTCTATGTCAGTTGCGTCGCCCGCGGCGTCTCGCTGTTCGGCGACGAAGGGGTCGAGGCGCAGATCATCCAGGAGACGCTCGGCGATTTCCCACTGGTGGGATTTTTCGCCAACGGCGAAATCTCCCGCGACCGGCTCTACGGTCATACGGGTATTTTGACGCTGTTTACGTGATAAAACCGTCGTCCCAATGTCGGCCTGGATCACCTATTCACCGCGCGAAGCGATTTGAAGGTGGGTCCCGGCCTTCGCCGGGACGACAAAAGCAACGAAGACAAGAATGCTGCGCCTGTTTGTCGGGATCGCGTTCCCGCCTGAATTGAGATTGCGGTTGTCGCTGCTGCAGAGCGGCATCGCCGGGGCGCGGTGGGTCGATCCGGGCAATTTTCACCTGACGCTGCGCTTCATCGGTGAGGTCGACGAGGGCGCCGCGGCCGATGTTGACGCGGCGCTGTTGCGGCTGCGGGCGCGGCCGTTTTCGGTACAGCTTGCCGGGGTCGGGGTTTTCGGCGGCGACAAATTGCGGACGCTGTGGGTCGGGGTCGAGCGCGAGCCGGCGCTCGCCGCGCTGCAAAGCAAGATCGAGCAGGCGCTGCAACGGGCTGGGCTGCCGCCCGAGCCACGCAAATTCGCGGCGCATGTAACGCTTGCCCGGCTGCGCGAGCCGCGCCGCGCCGAGTTACAGGACTTCCTCGCGGCGAACGCGGCCTTCCGCGCCGAGCCGCTGCGTGTCGAGGACTTCTGCCTGATCGCGAGCTACCCGACCAAGGCCGGCTCGGTCTATGAAGACCAGGCCAGCTATAAGCTGCAAAACTGAAGGGGAGGCCGATGGCGCATTGGCTCGTCAAATCCGAACCGGCCAAATACTCGTGGGACCAGATGGTCAACGACAAGCGCACGCATTGGGACGGCGTGCACAATTTCCAGGCCGCGCTCAACATGAAGGCGATGAAGGAGGGCGACCGCGCGTTTTTCTACCACTCGAACGAGGGCAAGGAGATTGTCGGCGTGGTCGAGATCGTCCGCGCCTTCTACCCGAACCCGGATGAGCCGAGCCCGCATTTCGGCCTCATCGACGTGGCGCCGGTGATGCCGGTGAAAAGGCCGGTCACGCTCGCCGAGATGAAAGCGACCGCGGCGCTCAAGGACATGGCGCTGATCCGTCAGTCGCGCCTGTCGGTCTGTCCGGTGACCGACGCCGAATGGGGCATCGTCTGCAAAATGGCGGGGATCGCGGCGTAAATCCTCTCTCCCCCTGCGGAGAAGGGTTTGGCTGACCGAACACAAAAATTGCGCCGGCACCGCCGGTACGCCATATCTCAGGCAAAACAGCAATGGTCCCGGGAGGAAACAGGATGTCCGACCGCAGTGTGATCCCTCTTTCGGCATTGCCCAAGATGGGCAAGCTCGACGAGGCCGAATATTTCCGGCGCTACAAGGAATCGCTCGACGACCCGAACGGGTTCTGGGGTCGCGAAGGCAAGCGTCTCGACTGGATCAAGCCGTACACCAAGGTGATGAACGCGTCGTTCGAGGGCGACGTGTCGATCAAATGGTACGAGGACGGTACGCTCAACGCGTCGGCCAACTGCGTCGACCGGCATCTCGCTGCGCGCGGCGATTACGTGGCCATCCTGTGGGAAGGCGACGATCCGGCCGAGGACCGCAAAGTCACCTATCGCGAGCTGCATGAGCAGGTCTGCCGTCTCGCGAATGTACTGAAGTCGCGCGGCGTCAA
>JAFAWI010000632.1 GCA_019241915.1 Alphaproteobacteria bacterium | reverse complement strand
GCAGCAAAGACGTACCCCGGCGGACAGGCGTATTGCGCCATGGCGCCGGTCGACGCGGCGGCGGTAAGTCCGGCGGCGACCGCAAGCGTTTTCAACATCGTACTCTCCCTAAGCCATAAATCGTCGAAACAAAAACGCGGCAGACGCCGCGTTCCGATGAATAACGCCATCCGAGGGAACGCGTTCCGCGACGCGCTCCCTCCCGGTTGATGGCCCGCGGTTAGCGTCCGGTCACCGCGCCAACCACGCCGCCGGCGATCGCGCCGGCCGTATTCACGGCCGCGCCGGCAACATTACCGGCCGCATTGACAGCGCTGCCTGCGACGTAGCCGGCGCCGGCGACCGCGCCGCCCACCGCCGCGCCCGGCGGATAGTAATACGCGTACGGGCGGCACTCGCCGTAGCGGTAATAGAAGTTCGGGCCGCAGATCCTGTCGGCCTTGGCGGGGGCGGTGACGGCAGCCGCCGCGCTCAGGGCGACCGCGGCGATCGCGACTGCCTTAAACATCGGTGTCCTCCTGCTATCCGAAAAATCCGCGGCAGCGCCGCGGTCGAGTCGAAAACACACCGACACGCTTCGCGTTCCGGTGGAGGTGCGAAATCGTCGGAACGATGGTCCGGCGGGCTGCGTTGCCCGTGCAAGAGGCGGCGGACCCGCTGCCTTGCTGTGCCCGCCCGGAGGAGCCGATGCTGATGCACACTCTCGGCAAGCTGGCCGTACTGACTGTCATCGCCGCGCTACCGGCGCTCGCCTGCCCCGGTGCCGCCGCCCAGGTCCTTTCGCCGCCGCAAGCTGCCGCAGCGCCTGACAGCCCTGCGACCACAAAGGTGGTTCGCGTCGTCTCGATGCGCGCGGGACCGGGCAGCGAGAGCGCCGTGATCGGGACGTTGCATCCGGGCGAGACGGTCGAGGTTCTCGCCACCGCCAATCACGGATGGATGCAGCTGCGGACACCCGCCGGCGAGGGTTGGGCCTATGGAAGCTACCTCGCGACCGGCACGGGCGGCGGCGACAGCACGCCGCAAAAGGCAGGAACCACCTCGCCGCTGGAAATCTCCAGTCCTTAAAAGCCGTCAACGCCATCCGCAAATCGCCAAAACCTCTGACAGCATATTTCGCCGTCGACGCCATCCGCAAATCGCCAAAACCTCTGACAGCATATTTCGCCGTCGACGCCGCGCATGGCAGCCGCGGGGCGGACGGCCATCTGTAGATTCCGTGCAGATATCAGGAAAAGCACGACGTGCGGCGCCGGCTTGCCCGCCCGGTGCGCGGGTCGATAACATCCGCGGCACGCGCAACCAGAAGTCGGGGCAGGGGATGGAATACGACTACATCATCGTCGGTGGCGGCTCGGCGGGGTCGGTGTTGGCCAACCGCCTTTCGGCGAAAAGGGGCAACAACGTGCTGCTGTGCGAGGCTGGACAGGACACCCCCGACGGGAATGTGCCTCCGGAAATCTTGGACTCGTATCCCGGCACCGCCTATTTCGACCCGCGCTTTCACTGGCACCTCAAGGTCCACACCGAGATCGTCTCGCACAACCGGCCCGAGGAGCGCCCGCCGCTGCGTAAATACGAGCAGGCGCGCGTGCTCGGCGGCGGCTCGTCGATCAACGGTCAGCTCGCCAACCGCGGCGCCCCGACCGACTACGACGAATGGGAAGCGAAAGGCGCCAAAGGCTGGGGATGGCGGGAGGTGCTGCCCTATTTCAAGAAGGTCGAGCGCGATATGGATTTCGATGGTCCCTTCCACGGCAAGGAGGGGCGCATTCCGGTCCGCCGCATCTTCCCGCAAATGTGGAACGGCCACGCCCAGGCCGTCGCCAAGGCGTTCGAGCAGGCCGGTTTTCCTTACGTCGAGGACCAGAACGGCGAGTTCGTCGCCGACAGCTACTTCCCGATCACGATCTCCAATCTCTACGACCGGCGGGTCTCGGCGGCGATCGGCTACCTCGATAACGGGACCCGCATGCGCCAGAACCTGACGATCTCGGCCGAAACGCAAGTCGCCAAGCTGCTGTTCGACGGCACCAGGTGCGTCGGCATCAAGGCTCTGGTCAAAGGCCGGGAGCAGGAATTCCGCGCCAACGAGGTGATCTGCTCGTCGGGTGCGATCCATTCGCCCGCGCACCTGTTGCGCGCCGGGATCGGCCCCGCCGGCACGCTCAAGGATCTCGGCATCGAGGTGCGCGCCAATCTGCCGGGGGTCGGACAGCGGCTCATGGACCACCCGTCGATTTCGGTCTCGTCGTTCATCAAGCCCGACGCGAGGCTCAACGGCATCACCCGCCGGCATATCCTGTTGGCGTTGCGCTATTCGTCGAACATCGGCGGCGCGCCGCCGGGCGACATGTTTGCGGTCGGAGTCAGCAAATCGGCGTGGCACGCGGTCGGCGAGCAGATCGGCTCGCTGCTGCTCGCGGTCTACAAGACCTTTTCCGAGACCGGTCAGGTCAAGCTGCAAAGCCCCGATTGGCGGATAGAGCCGATGGTCGAGTTCAACCTGCTGTCGGACCGGCGCGATCTCGAACGGCTGATGGACGGCTTCCGCCGGCTCGCGGCGATTCAGATGAGCGCGGCAATGCAAGCCGTCACCAGCAACCCGTTCCCCGCGAGCTATACCGAGCGGGTGCGCCGGATCGGCGTGGTCAATGACCGAAACCGCCGGATCACCGGCATCGTCGCCAAGCTGCTCGACGGCCCCTCCTGGCTGCGCCAGTGGATGATCGACAAGTTCATCGTCGAGGGCTTCACCTTCGACCAGCTGATGCACGACGACGAGGCGCTGGAGAGCTTTATCCGTGGCGCGGCGATCGGGGTTTGGCACGCGACCTGTACGTGCCGCATGGGCGCCGACGACGACCCGATGGCGGTCACCGATAACCAGGGCCGCGTGCGCGGCGTTGCCGGGTTGCGCGTGGTCGATGCGTCGCTGTTTCCGGCGGTGCCGTGCGCCAATACCAACTTCCCGACGTTGATGACCGCCGAGAAAATCAGCGCGGCGATCCTGGCGGCGTAAGGGTTACGGCGGCAGTCGAGCGAGCTCGACCTTGGCGCTTATC
>JAFAWI010000163.1 GCA_019241915.1 Alphaproteobacteria bacterium | reverse complement strand
ATCCCGCAATACATGGACAAGCTCGACACCAAGCTCGGGATCAATGTCGGCAATCTGATCGGCCACACCGCGGTGCGCCACTATGTGATGGGCGACGACTGCCAGAAGGCCGGCGCGACCGAGGCGCAGATCAAACAGATGCAGGATGTCGTGCGCAGCGGCATGGAAGCCGGCGCGCTCGGCCTCTCGGTGTCGCGTGAGAAGGGCCATTTCGACCCGCAAGGTGTGCCGATCCCGGCGCTATGGGCCGACGAGAAGGAGATATTCGCGCTCGCCGACGTGCTGCGCGACATGGCCACCGGCACGATCCAGGCCGGCGGCGGCCAGTATGTCGAGCTGAAGGACGGCATGATGCGCCGCCTCGCGCAGGAGAGCGGGCGCATGGTCGTCTACAACTCGCTGTCGCAGACGATGCGCCGCCCGGACGAGTGGAAGCAGCACATGGCGCGGGTCGACGAGACCGCGGCGATGGG
Source organism: Alphaproteobacteria bacterium (assembly GCA_019241915.1). Lineage (GTDB taxonomy): Bacteria > Pseudomonadota > Alphaproteobacteria > ATCC43930 > CGMCC-115725 > DATARH01. The sequence continues at coordinate 1,583 of JAFAWI010000163.1, read as the reverse complement.
CATCCGCGCCTACCCGATGTGCAGCCCGAACCGGGTGACGCAAGACTTCACGATGGAGAACAGTCAGGTCTTCCGCGGCCTGCCGACCTGGCACCCGATCCTCTTGATGAAGGACGAGGAGAAGCTGCGCCTTTACGCCGATCCGGAAGTCCGCGCCAAGCTTCATGAGGAGGCAGTCGTCAACAAACCGGACAGCGCGGTCGGCATCTCGAAGACCTGGTGGAACTACATCTGGGTCAACGAGCCGGCGCTCGAAAAGAACAAGTGGATGCAGTTCAAGAACATCGGCGAGATCGCCGAGGCGCAGGGCAAGAAGGTCATCGACGCGTTCCTCGACCTCGTCGTCGAGGAGAAGCTCGAAACCCGCTTCCTGCAGGCCGAGAACAACATCGACGACGAGGCGCTGAAGCAGATTCTGACCTACCCCAACGCGGTGATCGGGCTCGGCGACGGCGGCGCCCACGTGCAGTTCCACGGCGGCTACGGCTATCTCACCAAGCTGCTCGGCGAATGGGTGCGCGAGAAGCAGGCGATGACGTTGGAGCAAGGGGTGCGCCGGCTGACCTTCGAGAGCGCCTCGACCTTCGGCATCTATGACCGCGGCCTGCTGCGCCCCGGGATGAAGGCCGACATCACGATGTTCGACCCGGCCACCGTCAAATGCGGCAAGGAGACCGTGGTGCGCGACTTCCCGGCCGGCGGCTGGCGCATCAAGGAAGCCGCCGAGGGCATCTTCGGCACGATCGTCAACGGCCAGGTGCTCTACGAAGACGGCAAGCACACGGGGGCTCTGCCCGGCCGCGTGCTGCGCAACTCGTATTACGAGCAGAACCGCCGCAGCAACGCGTAGCGCCGCAGCCGTTTCTCGTTCAGCTACTCCATCCCCTCCCGCCCCGTCGGGAGGGGATTTCTTTCGCCTGCTTCGGCGGCTATGCGCGTTCGGATAAGCGGCGACAAACCGAATGCGGGGTCAATCCGTCGCTTGCCGGTTAGCCAAAGGGCCGCGAAAAGCGGCCCTTTGTCTCCCTTCGCCGCCGCTTTGGCGCGAAGCGCGCTAACGCGGAGCAGCTATTCCGCGACTCCGGCCATCAGCTCGGCCTTGCGCTCGGCCAGCTGCTCGCCGACCTTCACAACGTCCATCTTCGAGCGCTCGATCTCCGGGAAGAGTTCCTCCTCCTCTTCCTTGACGTGGTGTCTGATCTGCTCGCCGAGCACCCGGATTTTCGCGTCGTAGAGATCGTCGCCGACGTCCATTGCTTCGATCTCTTCGATCAGGTGCTTGGCGCCAGCATGTTCGACCAGCGCCTCGTCAAGCAGATCATTGTCGCCCGTCGCTTTTCGTGCCTGAGGATAGAAGATTTCCTCCTCGAGCTGCGTGTGGACTTTGAGCGCCATGCAGATTTTTTCAGCGAGCTCGGCCTTGTCGTTTTCGTTGTCGAGGTCTTCGTATTCTTCGAAGAACTCTTCGACCTCGCGGTGGTCTTCCTTGAGCAGTGCGATCGCCGAGCCTGGCTCGTCGCGGCGGCTTTTGCGCGCGGCGGCGCGTTTGGACTTGGTCTTGGCGTTGGTCGGCATCCGTCCCT
>JAFAWI010000009.1 GCA_019241915.1 Alphaproteobacteria bacterium | reverse complement strand
TCGATATCGTCCCTATCGTTATAGACGCCCAATGAGACGCGTACCGTGCCGGCGATTCCATGCTTGTCCATCAGCGGATGCGCGCAATGGTGGCCGACCCGTACCGCGACGCCGTGCTGGTCGAGCACGGTGCCGACATCGTGCGGGTGCACCCCGGCGAGGTTGAACGAGAGCACGCTCTGCCGCCGCTGCCCGGCCTTGAGCAGTTCGACCCCCGGAATGCGCGACAGGCGGTCGAGCGCATATCCGGTCAGCTCCAGCTCGTGTTCCTCGATCGCCTCGCGGCCGACGCTCTCGATAAAGTCGAGTGCGAGGCCCAGCCCCATCGCGCCCGAGATGTCGGGGGTGCCGGCCTCAAAACGGTGCGGCGGCGGCTGAAACTCGGTGTGCCCTGCGGTCACCTGGGTGATCATGCCGCCGCCGGTCTGCCATGGCGGCATCCGCTCCAGCAGGGCGTAACGGCCCCACAGCACGCCGATACCGCTGGGGCCATAAGCCTTGTGTCCCGAGAAGGCGTAGAAATCGCAGCCCAGCGCCTGCACATCGACCGGCATGCGCGGGATCGCCTGACAGCCATCGACCAGCACCTTGGCGTCCTGCGCATGCGCCAGCTCGACGACGCGCTCGACCGGGACGATCGTGCCGGTGACGTTGGAGACATGGGTCAGCGCGACCATTTTGGTGCGGTCCGAGACCAATGCCTCGAACGCGGCGAGATCGAATCCACCGCTCGCATCGGTCGGGGCGACGACCAGCCGGGCGCCGACCCGCTCGCACAACATCTGCCACGGCACGAAATTCGAGTGATGTTCGAGGTCGCTGACAACGATCTCGTCGCCGGCCCGCACGTTGGCCGGCCCCCAGCTTTGCGCGACGAGGTTGATCGCTTCGGTAGCGCCGCGGACAAAGATCACCTCGTCGGCGCTCGCGGCGTTGAGAAAGGCGCGGGTCTTTTCGCGGCCGATCTCGAAGGCGTCGGTCGAACGCTGGCTGAGCTGGTAGACGCCGCGGTGCACATTGGCATAGTCGCGGCGATAGAACTCGGCCACGCCGTCGATCACGCTGTCGGGCTTTTGCGCGCTGGCGCCGGAATCGAGAAACACCAGCCCGGGGTTGTTGCGGTAGATCGGGAACCGCTGGCGCAACGCCTGCGGATCCAGCACCGTGAGGGTCTTGTTCGTGGCGAGGTCGTTCATCGCTCGCCCTCCAGCCGGGCGAGCCTGAGGCTCAGCCGGTGCAGCAGATGCTCGCGGATCGCTGGGTCGGCGACGCCCTCGACCGGCTCGCGCAAGAACCCCTCGACCAGCAGCCGGCGCGCCTCGTCGGCCGGGATGCCGCGCGCGCGCAAGTAGAACAGCGCCGCCTCGTCGAGCTCGCCGACACTGGCGCCGTGCGCGCATTTGACGTCGTCGGCGAGGATTTCGAGCTCCGGCTTGGTGTCGATCGAGGCGCGGCGGCCAAGGATCAGATTGCGGCTGGTCTGCCGTGCGTCGGTCTGCTGCGCGCCCTCCCGGACGACGATCTTGCCTTGGAACGCGCCGTGTCCGCGCCCGGCGGCGACGCCCTTCACCAGCTCGCTGGTCGTGCCGCCGAGCGCCGCATGGTCGATCGCGGTGACGATGTTGGCTTCCTCGCCGTCCGCCACGACAAAGGCGCCGTCATAGCGGCATTCGGCATCATCGCCGGCGATGGTGACATTCGCCTCGTGCCGCACCGTGCCGCCGCCGAGCAGCAGCGCGAAACCCCTGAGCTTGGCGTTGGCGGCGAGCGTCACTGTCAGCTCAGCAAGATGCACAGCATCGGCGCTCTCCTCGACCAGCGCGATCCGGTTGAGCGACGCGCCGTCGCCGATCTGCCAGGCGGCGACATCGTTGCGCCAGTATTTGCCGTCTCCGGCAAAGGTCTCGATCAGCGTCGCCCGGCTGCCTGCGCCGAATTTGACGAGACTGCGGGTGTGGATCGATGCATCGCCGGCGCCCGACGCGAGATGGACGACCTCGATCGGCGCCTCGACGGCCACCTCGTTGCCGATTTCGAGCACAAAGCCGTCGGCAAAGAACGCGGCGTTCAGTGAGGCGAGGGGACGCGCACTGCCGGCATCGGCCGCGATGCACGAAACCATGTCCGGCCGCTCCTCGATCGCCTGCCGCGTCGAGCCAAACCAGACACCCTCCGGCAACGTGTCGATGGCTGATAAAACAGCGGAAAAACAGCCATCGACCAGAACAATGCGGGCGGCGCTGCGGTCCAGCGCCAAGCCGTTGGGGATGCCCATCGGCTGGCGCATGACCGCCGGCAGCATCGGATGCCGTTCGAGCGGCCGCAGGTCGAGATAGCGCCAATTCTCGCTGCGCCGGCTCGGAAAACCGAGTTCGGCGAAACGGTGCAGGCTCGCCCGACGGGCGCGGCGCAGCCAGTCGGGCTCGCTGGCGGTTTCCGAGTACACGTCGACATAGGGCCGCGCTTCGGTCTTCACGGGAAAATCGACAACTGCGCTCATCGCTGTCACGCCGCGTCGGCGGCGCCGTAGCCGCGGCGCTCCAGTTCGGCGGCGAGGCTCTTGTCGCCGCTCTCGACGATGCGGCCGCCTTGCAGCACATGCACCCGGTCGGGCGCGACGTGGTCGAGCAGGCGCTGGTAATGGGTGATCATGACGATCGCCCGGTCCGGCGCGCGCAGCCCGTTGACCCCGCGCGCGACAAGCCGCAGCGCGTCGATGTCGAGCCCGCTGTCGGTTTCGTCGAGGATCGCGAGCTTTGGCTCCAGCATCGCCATCTGGAAGATTTCGTTGCGCTTTTTTTCGCCGCCGGAGAACCCGACATTGACCGCGCGCTGCATCAGGTCTTCGCCGATGTCGAGCAGCTTCAATTTGGCCCGCACCGCGCGCAGAAACTGGCCGGCGTCGAGCTCGGGCTCGCCGCGGTGGCGGCGCGCGGCGTTGAGCGCGGCGCGCAGGAAATACATGTTGTTCACGCCGGGGATTTCGA
>JAFAWI010000670.1 GCA_019241915.1 Alphaproteobacteria bacterium | reverse complement strand
CGCCGCCGGCGCGATCTCGCCGGGGCGGCCAAGACGGCCGGTCAGGTGCTTGCCGCCGATCGTCGCGTTGGCCACGTCAAACGAACCGTAGCGGCGCAGCGTTCGTTCGGTCTCGACCGCACCGGGCGACAACGTATTGGCGCGGATGTTGTCGGCCGCGTGATCGATCGCGATCACCTTGGCGAGCTGGATCAGCGCCCCCTTGGTCGCACAATAGGCGGCGCATCCGGCGCTGCCGACGCGGCCGAGCTGCGAGGCGATGAAGACGATCGAGCCGCCGCCGCCCGCGATCATGTGCGGCAGGACGGCCTTCGACAGCAGAAACGTGCCGGTCAGGTTGATGTCGACGACCATCTGCCACTCGGCGAGCGGCGTCTCGGTGACCGGGCCGCCCGCGTCGTGCGGCGCGGCGCCGCTCACCAGGATATCGAGCCGGCCAAGCGCGTCGTGCGCCGTTGCGACGGCCGCCATGACATCGCTCTCGTCGGCGACATTGCAGGCCCGCGCGACGGCTTTGCGACCGGCTGCTTCGACCTGCCGCGCGGTCTCGGCCGCAGCCGCGGCGTCGATATCGAGGCACGCGACCGCGGCGCCGGCTTCGGCAAAGGCAACCGCGATTGCGCGGCAGATGCCGCCGCCCGCGCCGCTGATGATTGCGGCCTTGCCGGCAAGCGACAGGCTCGGCGTCACAGCATCACCGTGCCGCCATCGAGCGCGATCGTCTGACCGGTGACAAAGCCGCTCTCGCCCGACAGCAGCCAAGCGACGGTGCCGGTGAGGTCGCCCGGCACCAGGTTGCGCTGGATCGTCTGCTGGGCCTTGACCGCCTGCAAGGCGCGGTCGAGCTTGTCGCCAAAAAATTCGGTCGTGCCCTCGGTCAGCACGGCGCTGGGCGCCAGCGCGTTGACGCGGATGCGGTCGCGCCCCAACTCCCGCGCGAGGCCGCGGGTGATGCCGATAACCGCGGCTTTCGACGCGGTGTAATGCAGGCCGAACGGCATGCCGTAGGTCGCTGCCAGCGAGGCGATGTTGACAATGCTGCCGCCGCCCGCTTCCTGGACCGGCGCCTGCCGCATCGCCGGCACCGCCGCCTTGCAGCAGTTCCAAATGCCCTTGACGTTGACAGCCATGCAGGCGTCCCACTCGGCATCGTCGATCGCGTCGAACCGGCCGCCGTGCAGCGCGCCGTAAAGCGCCGCGTTGTTGACAAGACCGTCGAGCCGTCCGAAGCGGTCGACGGCGGCATCGACCATAGACCTCGCCGAGGCGGGGTCGGTGACGTCGAGCCTTACCGCGGCGCCCTTGCCGCCCGCCTGCTCGACCAGCGCGAGCGTGGCGGCGCAGTCGTTGAGATCGCCGAGCACAACGTCGGCGCCGCAGCGCGCCAGGTAACGCGCGAATTCCTGGCCGAGGCCGCGGGCCGCGCCGGTTATGGCGATCGTCTTGCCGGCGACGCTCATCGCTGCGCAGCGGGCGGCCGCGTCAGATCACCTGGTCCGTTGCCGGATCGATGAGGTGCATGTGGGTCATGTCGGCGACGAGGTCCATGTTCTCGCCGGCTTCCTTGGCGGCGGTCGGGTTGACCCGGCCGCAGACCTCGATCCCGTCGACGATAAAGTAGACCATCGTCTCCATCCCCATCGGCTCAACCACATCGAGCTGGACGTCGAACGCCGCCGAGCCGGGCGGCACGGCGCCGCGCTTCTCGATGATGTCCTCCGGCCGCAATCCGAACACGATCTCCTTGTCGATATAGGGTTTGTAGCGTGCGGTGCGGCTCTCGGGCACCGGCAGGCTCAGCTTTTCGCTGAGCCGGATGGCGAGATTGCTGCCGCCATTGACGATGCGCGCCGGCAGGAAATTCATCGCAGGCGAGCCAATGAACCCGGCGACAAAGCGGGTCTTCGGGTTGTGGTAGAGCTCGTTGGGCGGGCCGATCTGCTCGATGCGACCGGCATTCATCACCACCACCCGATCGGCCAGGGTCATCGCCTCGACCTGGTCGTGCGTTACATAGACCGTCGTCGTCGTGACCTTCTGGTGCACCTTCTTGATCTCGGTGCGCATCTGCACGCGCAGCTTGGCGTCGAGGTTGGACAGCGGCTCGTCGAACAGGAAGACCTTCGGGTTGCGCACGATCGCGCGGCCCATCGCCACGCGCTGCCGCTGGCCGCCCGACAACGCCTTCGGCCGCCGGTCGAGCAGGTTGGTGATGTCGAGGATTTGCGCCGCGGCCTCGACCCGCTGCTTGATCTCCTGCTTCGGAAACTTCTTGAGCCGCAGACCGAACGACATGTTCTCGTAGACGGTCATGTGCGGGTAAAGCGCATAATTCTGGAACACCATCGCGATGTCGCGATCCTTCGGCGGCACGTCGTTGACCAGCTGGTCGCCGATGTAGATTTCGCCCGACGTCGCCTCTTCGAGCCCTGCGATCATGCGCAGCGTCGTGCTCTTGCCGCAGCCCGAGGGGCCGACGAGCACGATGAACTCGCGGTCGGCGATGTCGAGGTCGATGCCCTGTACCGCGGGTGTCTTGTCGAACATCTTGACGATGTTGCGAAGCGCAACTTGCGCCATGTGCTTGCTCTCCCTGTTACCCTTTGGTCGCGCCGGCGGTGAGGCCGGAAATGTAATAGTCCATCAGAAACGCGTAAATGATCAGCGGCGGCGCCGCACCGAGCAGCGCCCCGGTCATGATCTGCCCCCAGTTGAACACATCGCCCTTGATCAGCGTGGTCACGATGCCGGCGGGCAGCACCAGCTGGTCGGCCGAGGTGGTAAAGGCCAGCGGATAAAGGAAATTCGCCCACGAGACGGTAAACGCGAAGATCGTTGCAGCGATAATCCCCGGCAGCGCCACCGGGATGAATATCCGCGTCAGGACTTGGAAATAGCTCGCCCCGTCGATCAGCGCCGCCTCGTCCAGCTCCTTCGGGATGCTGGCGAAATACCCGATCATGATCCAGGTGCAGAACGGCACGGTCAGCGTCGGATAGAGGAAGATCAGGATCCACCAGTGATTGATGAACTCGATGCCGGTGACGTCGTGCACCCAGGCGAAAATCTTGAACAGCGGGATGAACAGCAGCGTATCCGGGATCAGATAGGTGAGAAACACGCCGGTCGCCAGCGTGGCCGAACCCCAGAACCCCATGCGCGCCAAGGAGAAGGCGGCAAGCACCGCGATCACCATGGTCACGCTGACGACACAGACCGAGACCACCGCCGAATTCTTGAAGAAGGTCAGAAACTGACGGTCGCCGAGCAGCGCTGCGTAATTGTCCAGCGTCGGGTGGTAGACCCACCACGGGTTGGTGACGGCGCCGATCTCCGCGCTCGATTTGAGCGAGGTGACCAGCATGTAGAGCGGCGGCGTCAGGAAGAAGACGACGAACAGCACCAGAAAGAAATACGACCAGTAGAGCGCACGCCGGCGGCCGCGCGAGATGCTGCCGTAGCGCAGCGCGCGGCGGGCGCTGCCGCCGATCTCGGCTGCGGTGGTGACGGTTGCCATCGTTAAGCCTCGTTGCCGCGCTTGCGCACATTGCGCAGGATGAAAAACGCAGCGACCGCGAGGATCGGCGCCATGAACAGCGAGACCGACGCGCCGAGCGGGATGTCGTTGCCCCAGATTGCCAGCGTGAACGCCCAGGTGCCAAAGACGTGCGTCTGGTCGACCGGGCCGCCATTGGTCAAGATCTTGACGATGTCGAAATTGGCGAAGGTGACGATCAGCGAGAACAGCGCTGTGATCTGGATGATGTTCCGCATCATCGGCAAGTTGATGTACCAGATCTTCTGCAGCCAGTTGGCGCCGTCGATCGCGGCGGCCTCGTGCAGCTGCTCGGGCACCGACTTCAACGCTGCCAGATACATGATCATAAAGAACGGCGAGCCGACCCAGACATTGACCAGAATGACGCAGAAGCGGGCCCAATAGGCGTTGCCGAGCCAGGCGACCTGCGGAATGCCGAGATGCGCGAAAACCCAGTTGAAGGCGCTGTACGACGGGTCGAACAGCCACAGCCAGGCCAGCGTCGACATCGCCGGCGGGATCACCCACGGCACCAGCAGCATCCCACGCCACTTGCGCTGACCCTTTTGCGGGATGTTGTGCACGAAGTGGGCGACGACAAACCCGACGACGGCTTTGAAGATGACCGCGGTGACCGCGAACAGGCACGACTGCTCGACCACCATCCAGAACGTGTTGCGCTTGAACAGGAAGCGGAAATTGTCGAAGCCGACAAAGTGCTGCATCGACTTGTTCAGCGTCGCCAGGTGGATCGCATACCCGGCCGGATAGACGACCAGCCCGGCGATCACCGCGATCAGCGGCAGCGCGAACAGAAACCCGACGATCGAGCGGTGACGGGACACCGAGCGGCGGCCGACGCGGCGGCCGACGGCTGGCGTCTTTACGTCGCTGACAACGGCGTCGGCCATAGGCGCTCCTTCAAAGGTTCGCGCCGGCGGGGGGAGCCGGCGATGCTCGCATCTCCGCGCGAGCGGCGCGGGGCGAGAATTGCCCGCATCTTACCTTAGGCCTAGCAAAATACCCCGCGCTATTTTGCGCGCCGGACAACCAGTCCCAGCCTCACCTTTCCGTGAGTTTCAGCTCGATCCGCCGGTTGCGCTTATAGGCGTCTTCGCTGTCGCCGGTGTCGATCGGCTGGTTGTCGGAAAAACCCGCCGCCGACAAATGGTTGGCGGGTACTCCCTGATCGATCGCGTAGCGCACGACGGTGATCGCGCGCGCGGTCGAGAGCTCCCAGTTCGAGGCGAAATCGGTGTTGTGGATCGGCCGGTGGTCGGTGTGGCCGTTGACCTGCAGCACCCAGTCGATATTTGCGGGTATTTTGGCCGCAATCTCTTTCAGCGCGGCGAATACAGGGCTGAGCTGCTGTCTGGCTTCGGGCGCCAGTTCCGCTTTGCCCGGCGCGAACAAGACTTCCGCCTGGAACACAAAGCGGTCGCCGACCACCCGAATGTCGGACCGGTTGCCCAGGATCTCGCTGAGTTTGCCAAAGAATTCCGATCGGTAACGGGCCAATTCCTCAACTTTGCTGGCAAGTGCAAGGTTGAGCTTCTTGCCAAGTTCGACGATTTGCCCCTGCTGCTCCTTGACCTTTGCGGCGGACAGATCGAGCGCGGCGGCGACTTTGGCCAGCTGGTCGCGCAGCGAGGCAATCTCCGCCGTCAGCTGCTCGACCTGGACGCGCGCCGCCTGGCTCGTCTGCTGCTCGGCGGCGAGCTTCGCCTGCAGGTCTCTCGTCTGGTCGCTGAGCGCGCCGGCCGCACTGCCGGCGGCGGCGAGCTTGGCGTTGAGCTGCGCCCGCGCGTCTTCGGACGCTTTGAGCTGCGCGGCAAGCGAAGCGGTATTGCCGCGCAGTGTCTCGGCGGTCTGTTTTTCGAGCGCCAGCTCGTCCGCCAGCGCGCTGATCTTCTGCTGCAGCTCCTTGAGCGCCTCGTCACGCCCGCTCAGCGCGTCCGAAAGGTAGAATTGTCCGACGGTAAAGACCAACAAAATGAAGATGATCACCATTAAAAGCTGGGCCAGTGCATCAACAAAGCCAGGCCAGATGTCGATGCTCGACCGCCGGCCGCGGCTGCGCGCCAGCGCCATCGCCTAGCGTCCCGCCTCGTCGGACAGCGCGGCGATGGTGCGCGCCAGCAGCCGGATCTCGCCGCGCAGTTCGCTCATCGTCTGCGCCCGGCCCTCGACGATGTCCTCGCTCAGCCGCGCCATATAGGCTTCGATGTTGCGCAGGTGATGGCGCAGCACGTCGTCCTGGCCGAGCGAGTTCTCGGCGATGGTGGCGAGCCGGGTCAGCGACGGCTTCAGCTCCATCTGGTTCTCGGCGAGGCGCACCATCAGCATCTGGCCCGCCTTCATATGCTCGCTCAGTGTGCCGAGGCGCTCGATCAGCGAGGGTAGCGTGTTGTTGGCGCCGATCCGGCTTTCTTCGCTGCGCGCCAGGATGCGCTGGAGGTTTTCCAGACTGTCCGCGGTCTGTTCGAGCAGCGCCTGGATATAGGCCGGCACCGAGCCGTCGCCGCCGTCGCCAAGACCGCCCGAGGACAGCCGGGTATAGGTCGACAACCACTCCTCGAGGTCGTTGTAGAAGCGGTTTTGCGCCTGGCCCGCCTGCAGGTCGAGAAACCCCAGCACCAGGCTGCCGGCGAGGCCGAACAGCGACGAGCTGAATGCGGTCGACATGCCCGCGAGCGGCGAGCCGAGCGCCGCCTTGAGATCGGCAAAGGCGCGGGCGAGGTCGTTCGACGACACGCTGAGCCCGCCGATGACGCCGCCCACCGCCCGCACCGTTTCAAGCAGGCCGTAGAACGTGCCGAGCAGCCCGAGAAACACCAGCACGCCGATCAGGTAGCGCGACGTTTCTCGGGTCTCGTCGAGCCGCGACGAAATGCCGTCGAGCAGCGTCTGCAGCGAGGTTGGCGACAGGCTCACGCGGCCGCCTTGCCGGGTACCGAGCATGCGCGCCATCGGCGCGAGCAGCCGCGGCGGCGGGCCGGCCGGCGCGGTCAGATCGCGGTTGGCGAGCCGCTCGCGAAAATCCTCGATCCAGTCGATCTCCGGGTTGAGCAGCAGCACCTGGCGAAAGATGTAGACGATGCCGCAGAGCAGGATGCCGACGATGACGCCGTTGACCGCCGGGTTGCCCATAAAGGCGCCGCTCAGCGCGCCAAACAGCGCGGCGGCGAGCGCCGCGACCAGCAGCAGGAATAGCGACATGCGGACGACGAACCGGTCGGAACGGTTCATCGTCAGCCGCTCGGCGAGAGGCTTGCCGCGTCGGTGCCGGTACTCTGCGGCGGCGGTGGTTGCGGCGGTTGCAGCTCGGTGCCGAGCGGCAGCGAACGGCGCGGCGCCGGCGGCGGGTCGAGCCGGGCCGGCAGCGATGCCGGCGGGATCACCGCCTTTGCCGGTGCCGTGTTGGCGTGCGCATCGGCGGTGCTGGCGGCGGTTTTTTTCGCCGGCGGGCGGGGAGGCTTCGACGGCGGCAGCGGCGGCGACATCACGACAAAAGCCGGCCCCAGCTTCGGCAAGTCGGCGGCGGGCGGCGCCGGGTCGGCGGCCAGCGCCGAAGCGGCCAACGCCAGGGCCGCCGCGGCGGCAATCGCGCGGACGGCTGGAGGGCCTGGCCTCGGCGAGCCGGTCATTGCGGCATGCTCCTCACCCCTCCCGGCGCTGCCGGCCGTTGCCGCCGCGCCGGGACCGCCGACCCTAGCCGATGCACCGGTCTTCTGCATCCGAAACTAGGCGCCGCCGCTGGCGCGGCTCGCCTCGCGGATCAGCGCCGCGAGCGGCAGGTGGAGGTGCGCGTTGGCGGCCAGCACGTCGCCGCTTGCCATCATCGCGTGGCCGCCCGACAGGTCGCTGACATAACCGCCCGCCTCGCGCACCAGCAGCAGCCCCGCCGCGATATCCCACGGCGACAGCGCGAATTCCCAGAACGCGTCGAGGCGCCCCGAGGCGACATAGGCGAGGTCGAGCGCCGCGGCGCCAAAGCGGCGCACGCCGCTGGCGGCGCCGAGCACCGCATCGAGCGTCGCGGCGTAACGCGGCTCATTGCCGCGGACGCGCGCCGCCATCCCGGTGCCGATCATCGCCTCGGACAGCTGGCGGCGCGCCGAGACCCGCAAGCGCCGATCGTTGAGATACGCGCCCGCACCCTTTTCGGCCCAGTAGAGTTCGTCGCGGGTCGGTTCGTAGACCACGCCGGCAACGATCTCGCCATCGCGTTCCAGCCCGATCGAGATCGCGAAATGCGGGATGCCATGCAGAAAATTGTGGGTGCCGTCGAGCGGATCGACGATCCAGCGGTGGCGCTTGTCGCTGCCCTCGCTGACGCCGCCTTCCTCGAACAGCATGCCGTATCCCGGCCGCGCGCGGCCGAGCTCGCTTTTAAGCGTGCGCTCGGCCTTGAGGTCGGCAGCGCTGACAAAATCGTTCGGCCCCTTGACCGAGACCTGCAGCTGCTCGACCTCGCCGAAATCGCGGATGAGACCGCGCGCCGCCTTGAGCGCGGCCGCCGCCATCACATTGATCACCGGCGAGCGCACCGCCACGTTTCCCAGCCATTTTGTAGGCGGATGAGCGCAGCGCTATCCGCCGAGGTTTCGCGACGCAATGGCGGAAGGCGCTGCGCTTTTCCGCCCTACAAGCTCAGTCCTTCGCCCGCTCGACATAGCTGCCGTCGGCGGTCGCGATGACGATGCGCGTGCCGGCCGCGATATGCGGCGGGATCATGACGCGGCGGCCGTTTTCGAGCTTGCCCGGCTTGTATGACGACGACGCGGTCTGCCCTTTCACCACCGGGTCCGCCTCGACGACTTCGAGCGTCACCTGCTGCGGCAGCTCGACCGACAGCGCGGTGCCTTCGTACAACGTAACATTGCAGGTCATGCCGTCGGCGAGGAAGTCGGCCGGGTCGCCGATCGTCTCCCGCGGTATCTGCACCTGCTCGTAATCGTCATTGTCCATGAAGGTCGCCATGTCGCCTTCCATGTAAAGAAACTGCATCTCCTTCTCGTCGAGCCGCACCCGCTCGACCGTCTCCTGGGTGCGGAAGCGCTCGGATGTTTTGTTGCCGCCGCGCAGGTCGCGCATCTCGATCTGCGCGAAGGCGCCGCCCTTGCCGGGCTGCACCAGCTCGCGCTTCATCACGAGCCAGAGTTTGTTCTGGTGTTCGAGCACATTGCCCGGCTTGATGTCGATGGCGTTGATCTTCATTGGACTAAGGTCTCGGAATAGAGGGCGTCGTTTGGCCGGTTTCCTACCAGTTTGCCCCTGAAGGGGAAAGCGGAATGGCAGGCCATGCGGTGCAATGGTGGCGGCCCGACCGGCTTGCCGCGCGACGCGCGAACCTCGCCGCGCGCGGCCGAATTCTGCAGGCGGTGCGGGCGTTTTTCGCCGAACGGGGCTTCATCGAAGTGGAAACGCCGGCGCTGCAGGTGAGTCCCGGCCTCGAGCCGCATCTCCAGGCTTTTCGCACAACGCTCACCGATCCGCGCGATGGCGGAGCGCATCCGCGCTACCTGCACACCTCGCCCGAATTTGCCATGAAGAAGCTGCTCGCCGGCGGCATGGACCGCATCTGGCAACTGACGCATGTCTTTCGCAACGGCGAATGCAGTGCGACCCACCATCCCGAGTTCGCCATGCTCGAATGGTATCGCGCCGGGGCGACCTATCGCGACCTGATGGATGATTGCGAGAAGCTGCTGCGCGCGGCGCAGTCGGCTGTTTTGGCGGCCGAACCCGATGCCAGCCTTCCCCCGGTTGCCGGGGAGGCAGCACGTCGGCGCTGCTTGCCAACATCCTCCCCGGCGGGCGGGGGAGGGGGCGGGCGGGGGCTGACATGGCAAGGACGCAGGGCCGACGCCAACCAGCCGTTCGAGCGGCTGTCGGTCGCCGAAGCCTTCGCCCGCCATATCGGCATCGACATTCTCGCGACGGCGCCCGACCCGGCGCGGCCAGACCGCGGTCTGCTCGCCGCGGCGGCCGAAAGGATCGGCATCCCCGCGCATCCCGGCGACGATTGGGAAGACCTGTTTTTCCGCGTCTTCCTCGACCGCATCGAGCCCAATCTCGGTATCGGTGCGCCCACCATCCTCTACGATTACCCGGTGTCGATGGCGGCGCTGTCGCGGCGCAAGCCGGACGATCCGCGGCTGGCCGAGCGCTTCGAGCTCTACGTCTGCGGTCTCGAACTGGCCAATGCCTTTCAGGAGCTGACCGACCCCGCCGAGCAGCGCGCACGCTTTCGGGCGGACCGGGTTCGCAAACAAACGCTTTACGGTGAGACCTACCGGGTCGACGAAGATTTCCTTGCCGCGCTCGAACACGGCTTGCCCGAATGCGCCGGCATCGCGCTTGGTTTCGACCGTCTCGTCATGCTGTGTACCGGCGCCGCGCACATCGAAGACGTGCTGTGGGCGCCCGTGCGATGAAAGCGCGTTATCTGATCCGCTCGTAGCGGCCG
>JAFAWI010000646.1 GCA_019241915.1 Alphaproteobacteria bacterium | reverse complement strand
GGCGTGCGCGAATACGAGCTGGTCTCGACGGTGACCGGCAACAGTGTCTGCAACCGCAGCGTCGAGATCACCTCGATGGGTAACGGTGCCGCGCCCAAAGTCGTCACGCATACGAGCGGCAATTGCGGCGCCGCTTCGGCCGGCTGGCAGGTCCCGACGCAGCAGGAGTCGGTGCCGGCGCGCGACAAAGGGCCAAAGATGATCATGACCAAGGCGACCGGCGGGAACGCCTACGCCGGGCCTGTCCAAGAGGCCGGGTTGCGCTAGCGTCGAGCCGAGATACGGCAGGCGCACGGGCTCCGCCGGCGACGGCGGGGCCCGTGCCGGCGCCGCGCCTTGACGTTCGGCGGTTTTCGGAACGGCGCACGGCACCCTCCCGTTTAGCTCGGAGGAGGTGTCGCATGCCGCCGCCGCGGGCGTTCTGGAAGGGTTATCTCAAGCTGTCGCTGGTCACCTGCCCGGTGGCGATGCTGCCGGCGACTTCGGAAGCAGCCAAAGTCAGCTTTCATACGCTCAATCGCAAGACCGGCAACCGGGTCCAAATCCGCTACGCCGACGCCGAGAGCGGCAAGCCGGTCGCGCCCGAAGACCAGATCAAGGGCTACGAACGCGCCGAGGGCGAGTATGTGATGCTCGAAGACGAGGAACTCGACGCGGTAGCGCTCGACAGTACCCGCACGATCGACATCGACATGTTTGTTCCGGCCGATGCGGTCGATTGGATCTGGTACGACACCCCGCATTACCTGATCCCCGAGGAAAAGGTCGCCGAGGAGGCGTTTGCGGTGATCCGCGAGGCGATGGCGGTCACCCGCACCCGCGCCGTCTCGCGGCTTGTGCTCTACAACCGCGAGCGCGCCGTGCTGATCGAGCCGCGCGGCAAGGGCATGGTGCTGTGGACGCTGCGCTACGGCGACGAGGTGCGTGACGAAGCGGCATACTTCGGGGGGATCAAGGCAAAGCGCGCCGCGGCAGACGCGAAGAAACGCATTCGCCAGTTGATCGCCGACCGCGTGCGGAAATGGTCGCCGGCGCTGGCCAAGGACCCGGTACAGCAGGCGTTGCAGCAGATGATCGCGGCCAAGCGCAAACCGGAGAGGGCGGGCAAGAAGCCGTCGCGCCGGCCGCACGGCGACAACGTGGTCGACCTGATGGCGGCGCTGCGCAAGAGCCTTCAGGGCGACGCGCGTCACTGAGGCCGCGATGGCCCGTCTGAGTTTGCCGCTCAATGCCGCGGCGGTGGCGCCGCTGCTCATCGAGCTCGGCCGCCGCATCGCCTTGGCCGGCGGCGATTACTTCCGCTCGCGGGCCTACTTGCGGGCGGCCGAGCGGATCGCCGCGCTTGGCGAGCCGTTGGCGCGCGTGGTTGCCGAGGGCCGGCTGCGCCAGCTGCCGGGCATCGGCGAAGCGATCGCGCGTATCGTCACCGAGTTGCACCTTACCGGAACGCACCCGCTGCTCGACCGGCTGCGCCGTGAGGTGCCGGACGGCTTGGTGGAGATGCTGGCGATCCCGGGGCTGCGGCCGGACAAGGTCAATCTGATCCACCGTGCGCTCGGCGTCGCGAACCTGTCCGAACTCGAGCAGGCGGCCCAAACGGGCCGATTAAAGGCCACCAAGGGGCTCGGTGCGGCATTGCAACGAAAGGTGCTCGAAGGTCTGCGGATCAGGCAGGGCGCCGTCGGGGCGCGGCATGTCCACCGCGCTGCCGAGCTGGTCGAGGCGGCGATCGCCGCGCTGGAGCGCGCCGAGCCGAAACCGCTGCGGGTCGTGCCGGCGGGCGACCTGCGGCGCGGCGGCGAGCTAGTGCGCGACCTGGCGGTGGTGGCCGAGATGTCGCACCTGCGCGGGCCGCCGCGCACGACCGCGAGCGGCGACCTGGCGATCCATGTCACCGACCCGCGGCGGTTTGGGATCACGCTGTTGCGCGCGACAGGCTCGGACGCGCATCTGGCGCAGCTCGAAGAACGCGCGGCAGCTCACGGGATGAGCCTGACGCCGCAGGGCTTGCGCCGCGGTCGGAAAATCGTCGCCGCGAAAAGCGAGCCGCAGATCTACGCCGCACTCGGCTTGCAATACGTCGAGCCGGAGCTGCGCGAGGGCCTCGACGAGGTGGCGCTGGCGGCCGCCGGCCGCTTGCCGCTTCTCGTGTCGCTCGACGACCTGCACGGTGTGCTGCACGCTCATACCAGCGCCTCCGACGGCGCCGATACGCTTGAGGCCATGGTCGAGGCCAGCCGTCGCCGCGGCTACGCCTATATCGGCATCACCGACCATTCGAAGACCGCGCACTACGCCGGCGGGCTCAGCGTCGCCGAGATCGCCGCACAGCATGCCGAGATCGACCGGCTCAACGCGGCGCTCGACGGCGGGTTCCGCATCTTGAAGGGGATCGAGTCCGACATCCTGCCGGACGGTTCGCTCGATTATTCCGACGACGTGCTGGAGCGCTTCGACTTCGTGATCGGCAGCATCCACGGGCAGTTTCGGATGGAGCGCGCGGCACAGACCGAGCGTCTGGTGCGCGCCGTGGCGAACCCGTTCGTCACCATCATCGGCCATATGACCGGGCGGCAGCTGCTGCGCCGGCCGGGCTATGACCTGGACGTTGACTGTGTACTCGCCGCGTGCGCCGAGTACGGCGTCGCG
>JAFAWI010000626.1 GCA_019241915.1 Alphaproteobacteria bacterium | reverse complement strand
AAGCGCCGCAACGCTTCGAGCACAAAGGTGTTCATGACGAGGCCCGCTTTCATATCGGCGACGCCCGGCCCGAATGCCTGATCGCCGTCGATGCGGAACGGCCGCTGGGCGGCGGTGTCGTCGGGGAACACGGTGTCGCGGTGACCCATCAACACGATCGGCCGGTTGCCGCCGGTGCCCGGGGTACGCGCCGCCACGCAATCGCCAAAAATTTCGTTTGGAAAGGTCTCGCAAGGGATGCCCGCCGCTTCGAGCCAGGCCCGCAGCCGATCGCCGACGGCATCGACGCCGCGCTTGTTGTAGCTGCCGGAATCGATGTTCACGAGGTCGGCCAACAGATCGACCATCGCCTGATGCTGCTGCCCGAGGTGCTCGATGATGGCGGTCTTCGCCTCGACGCTCATGGCTTCGCTCCGATTGAGATCAACACGGACACTTTCGGCAATCATCGGCAAAGACTTCAACCGACTCAACAACAGTGCAGGTGCGAATGACTTGGATCCATTCGATTTCGTCCTGGGTGCCGGCGTGGGTCGTCGGCGCCGTCACGATCATCGTTCCGGCGATGATCGTCCTTGCCCTATCCCGGTGGATCATCCAACGATCGATGCGGGTGGTGGGACGGTCCAGTCCCTTCCTGCAGAGACTGCTCGCGCGGAGCCAGGGCCCGGTTAGCTTGATGCTCGTCACCGTCGTCGCAGGCATCGCGCTGGCCGGGGCGCGCTTCCCGTGGGAGGTAACGGCCGCGATCGGGCGCGCGCTGGCAGTCGCGTTTATCGTCGCGGTCGGGTGGGCGGCGGCCATCGCGCTCGACATCGGGGTCGAAATCTACCTGCGCCGCTACCGCACCGATGTCGAGGACAATCTGCTGGCCCGCAAGCACGTGACGCAGATGCGCATCCTGCAGCGGATCGCGAAGACCGTGCTCGTGATGCTAACCGCCGCCGTCGCGCTGACGACCTTCGATTCGGTGCGGCAATACGGCGTGAGCCTGTTCGCATCGGCGGGCGCCGCCGGCATCGTTCTGGGCTTTGCGGCGCGGCCGGTCTTGAGCAACTTGCTTGCAGGACTTCAAATTGCGATGGCGCAGCCGATCCGAGTCGAGGACCAGGTTGTCGTCGAGGGCGAATGGGGCACTGTAGAAACGATCACGAGCACATACGTCGTCCTCAAGCTCTGGGATCTGCGGCGAATGATCGTGCCGCTGACCTATTTCATCGAGAAGGCCTTCCAGAACTGGACTTACGAGAACACCGATCTGATCGGTTCGGTCATCCTGCGCGTCGATGGCAGGGTCGAGATGGATTCGCTGCGGCGGCGGCTCGATGAAATTGTGCACGAAGGGAGATTATGGGACGGGAAAACGGCGCTTCTTCAGGTCACCGACGCGTCGACCGCCACAGTGGAGATGCGCGCGCTGGTCAGCGCCCGCAACGCGGCCGATCTGTGGAATTTGCGGTGCGAGGTCCGCGAAAAGATGATCGAATTTCTGCAACGTGCGGACCCGGCGGCTCAGCCATCTGAGGAACGGCTGTCCGCCGATCTAACCGGGCCTCCCGCTGTCGGTCAGCGGCCGGCGCCGGCGACGTCGGCTTCGGCGGCACGGTAGAGCGAAGCCGTCAACGGCAAGTCGCGGATGCGCAGATCGCGCTGTGGGAACGGGATCTCGATGCGCTGCCACTTGAACGCATCCCAAAGCCCGAGCAGCACCGCGCCTTTGATGTTCGTGACGCCGTTTGCCGGGTCTTCGATCCAGGAGCGAAGCAGCAGATTGACCGCGCTGCCGCCGAACTCGGTGAGGTGACACACCGGAGCCGGCGAGGCCAGGACGCGGTTGGTACGCACCGCCACCTCGACGGCAAGTTCGCGCACCGCATGCAGATCGCTGCCAAGCCGGCGAGCCACAGAAGCAGAGCTTCGAGGACTGCCGGCGAGACGGCGAGATCACGCAGCCGCTCCAGCCAGTCGGAGAACGCGCGGCGTCGACTAGCTGCAAGCTGTACCTCTATGTTAGGCCTATCGGGAATTTCCGTTGGGCGGCTAATATACACCGTGGGGCTCTATGGCATGCGCATGCTCGCCTGGAATATCAGACAGGGAGGCGGCTCCCGGTTGACGCGAATTGCCAATGCCCTGGCGCACCATAAAGCGGACATCCTGGTGCTTTCGGAGTACCGCGGCGGCGAAGCGGCGGTGCGGTTACGCGCGGCGCTCGAGACCCTCGGCTAT
>JAFAWI010000366.1 GCA_019241915.1 Alphaproteobacteria bacterium | reverse complement strand
CGAAAAGGCGCCCGAGACGGCGCAGATCGTGCTACCGGCAGGGCCCCGGCTCGGCGACCTCGTGATCGAGGCGCAGCATGTCAAAAAGGCCTTTGGCGACCGGCTGCTGATCGAGGAATTGAATTTCCGCCTGCCGCCGGGCGGCATCGTCGGGGTGATCGGCCCGAATGGGGCCGGCAAGACCACGCTGTTCCGCATGATCACCGGTCAGGAGAAACCGGATGACGGGCGGTTCCGGATCGGCGAGACGGTCAAGCTCGGCTATGTCGACCAGTCGCGCGACGCGCTCGGCGCCGGCAACACCGTGTGGCAGGAGATCTCGGGCGGGCAGGAGGAAATCGATCTCGGCCGCCGCAAGATGGCGAGCCGCGCCTATTGCGCGCTGTTCAATTTCCGCGGCGCCGATCAGCAGAAAAAGGTCGGACAGCTGTCGGGTGGCGAACGCAACCGCGTGCACCTCGCCAAGATGCTCAAGGACGGCGCCAACCTGCTGCTGCTCGACGAGCCGACCAACGATCTCGACGTCGATACGCTGCGCGCACTCGAGGACGGGCTCGTCGACTATCCCGGCTGCGCCGTGATCATCACGCACGACCGCTGGTTTCTCGACCGCGTCGCGACCCATATCCTCGCCTTTGAGGGCGACAGCCAGACGGTGTGGTTCGAGGGCAACTACGCCGAATACGAAGCCGACCGCAAGCGCCGCCTCGGCGCCGAGGCCGACCAGCCGCACCGCATCAAGTACAAGCCGCTGACGCGGCATTGAGCGAGGGAGCGCGAAAAGCCGCGCGGTCGGCGCCCCGGAGTGTCCGGTAAGCCTCGCCGCCCCGAGGCCTATCCAGCGACCTTCTGGCGCAACCGGTCGAGCAGGTACTGGACCTGGCCGCCGCCCTGCTGGATCACCGCGGCGAACTCGTCGCGCTCGGTGACCGCCATGCTGACGCCGGCGACATAGGCGTCGACAATCTTCCAGCCGCCATTGTTGACGAGATGCCATTCGACGCGGATTTTGCCGCCGTCGTTGCGGGTGATCTCGCTGAACACCACCGTTTCCTCGCCCTGCGGCTGCGCACTGAGCGCGCTGAATTTCTCGCCGGCGTATTGCGCGAGCCGGCCGGCGTAGGCCTGCGCCAAATATTCCTGCAGCAGGCCGATGAACTGCTGCTGCTGTTCCGGCGTGGCAACCCGCCAGTAGCGCCCGAGCACAAATCGGCCGATCGCCGGCAGGTCGAAATTGCCCGCGAGCAGCTCGCGGAAGCGCTGGACGCGCGGCGCGGCCGGCACGCTTGGCCCCAGCACCTGGATCGCCTGGACCCCGAGCTGGTTGATGAAAGCGACCGGGTCGGCCTGCGCGGCGGCACGCGGCGGCGCGGCCGCCGTCACGGCACAGCAGATCAGGGCGAGGATCGCGAACCAGCGGCGGGTCATCGTCAGGTTAACGCTGCGGCGCGGCCGCCGGAGCCATCGATGATTTCTGAAGATCGGCGAGCGAGTTGATTGCCGGCTGCGGCGACATCATCCGGTAGCTGATCGCCGGGCCGTTTGCCGGCAGCTCGGCGACATTCTTCGCCGGCACGGGCGCGGGCAGCGCGCTCGCGCCCTGCAGCGGCGCCGCATTCGGCACATCTTCCTTCTGGTGGCGGATCTGTGCGGCGCGGCGCTGGCGCGCCAGCGAGCGGATCGTCGCATAGTAGTCGAGCGAGGTGCGCTCGATCTCGGCCAGGCTCTCGATGTTGCGCGAACGCTCGTCGATGCCGGAGGTCAGGCCGCGCGCGAAGCTGGCGTAGAGTTTGTGGTAGTCGCTGGCGACGATGTTGCCCGGGTCGCCGAAGCTGTCGGCGACGTCGCCGAACAGATCGCGCGGGTTTGACGGGCCGAGGACCGGCAGCATCAGGTACGGCCCGCTGTCCACCCCATAGGTTGCCAGTGTGATGCCGAGATCGTTGGTGTGGAAAGGAATGCCCATCTTCGCGGCGACATCGAACAGCCCGCCGAACCCGATCGTCGTGTTGATCATCGCGCGCCCGGCGGTCTCGGCCGCCAAGCCCGGCTGCACCTGCAGCACATCGTTGGCGAAGATGATCGGCGAGTTAAGGTTCTGCAGAAAGTCGTGGATCATGTCGCGCACAGGGCTCGGCAGCACGGTGCGGTAAGCGTTGGCGACCGGCACCAGCACGGCGCGGTCGACCTGCTGATTGAACCCGAAGATCGCGCGGTTGGTGCTCTCCCAGGGGTCGCCGGCATCGCCGGTATCGACCGGCGACGGCGCGACAACCGGCGCCGGTGCGACGACCCGGGGCGGCGGTGCAACCGGTGTGGGCTGCTGCGCCGAAGCGCCCGACGCAAAGGCTCCGCTGAGGGCCAGGGCCGCGGCGTAGACCAATCCCGAAAGAACATGCTGTGGCTGGCGACGAAGCATTGATGGCCCTCGCGTTTTTGGTCACACGGCGCGGCGCGATAATGACCAATAACGCGCATGCGCGGCAAGCGATCCGTTCCGCCTATAGCGGGATTATGCGTAGAAATTGTTAACCATGATGGTACGCGGCGGCACGGCGAACGGTTTCCAGGGTCCGGGCCGCCAACATACCCACCGACGCAACTCTACCGCGAAATGGCAAAGATTTGCAAAGGTGTTGACGACATAAAGATATCTTTATATCTTTGAATCATGGCTGACGCCGCCGCCGAAACAGCCCGCATTCCCGACTTGCTCGCGGCGTTGCGCGCGGTTGCCGAACAAACCCGGCTGCGCCTTCTCGTCCTGTGCGCGAAGGGCGAATTGACCGTCAGCGAGCTCGCTCAGATTCTCGGCCAGAGCCAGCCGCGCGTGTCGCGCCACCTGAAGTTGCTGTGCGAGGCGGGGCTGCTCGACCGCTTCCGCGAAGGCAGCTGGGTCTTCTACCGGGTCAGCGCGGGCCACGCGTTGGCGCGGCATCTCGTCGCCGCGTGCAGCGAAGCCGACCCGGCGCTGGCGCTCGACCTGCAACGGCTGGCCGCGATAAAGCGCCAGCGCGCCGAGCGCGCCGCGGCGTATTTCAGCGAAAACGCGCCAAATTGGGACCGCATCCGCTCGCTCTATATCGACGAGCGCGAGGTCGAGGCGGCGCTCATCGAAATCATCGCCGCCGCCGCGCCGCGCGACCTGCTCGATATCGGCACGGGCACGGGCCGGGTGATCGAGATACTGGCGCCGCAAGTGGGCCAGGCGCTGGGGATCGACCAGTCGCGCGAGATGCTGGCGATCGCGCGGGTCAACCTGGAACGCGCCGGGCTCGCCAACGGCATGGTGCGGCTGGGCGACATGTATCAATTGCCCTTGCCGGATGCGTCGTTCGATGCGGTGGTAATCCATCAGGTGCTGCATTACGCGGAGCGCCCGGCCGCGGCGGTGGCCGAGGCGGCGCGGGTGCTGCGCCCCGGCGGGCTTCTCGTCGTGGCGGACTTCGCGCCGCATGAACTCGACTTTTTGCGCGACGAGCAGGCGCACCGCCGGCTTGGCTTCGCCGATGGCGAAATCGCCGATTGGTGCCGCGAGGCGGGTCTCGATCCGGCGCCGCCGCTGCATCTGGCGGGCGACCCGCTGACCGTGACGATCTGGTCCGCGACCCGCGCCGCCGCCCGGCCGACAGCGCGCGCCGCTCGGCCGGCCACCGAACGGGTGTTGCAACCATGAGCGACAGTCGCCTCGCCGGCCGCGGCCTTCTCGCCGCCGATCCGGCGCACGATTTCGACGCGGCGCCGCCGCGCATCTCGTTCGAGTTCTTCCCGCCGAAAACCCCGGAGATGGAAGAACGGTTGTGGGAGGTGGTAAAGCGGGTCGAGCCGCTGGCGCCGCGCTTCGTTTCGGTCACCTACGGCGCCGGCGGCTCGACCCGCGAGCGCACGCACCACACGGTCCGCCGCATCCGGCAGGAGACGCCGCTCGAGCCGGCGGCACATCTGACCTGCGTCGCGGCGACCCGCGCCGAGATCGATGCGGTCGCCGCCGCCTATTGGGACGCCGGCATCCGCCACATCGTCGCGCTGCGCGGCGACCCGCCGGGCGGGATGAGCAGCGGCGAGCGCTATGCCCCGCATCCCGGCGGCTACGCCTTCGCCGCCGATCTTGTCGCCGGTCTGAAACGGGTCGCCGATTTCGAGATCAGCGTCGCCGCCTATCCGGAGACGCATCCTGAAGCGGCAAGCCGCCAGCACGACCTCGACAATCTCAAGCAAAAGCTTGACGCCGGGGCCAACCGCGCGATCACCCAGTTCTTTTTCGACGTCGACCTGTTTCTGCGCTTTCGCGACCGCGCCGCCGCGGCCGGCGTCGGCGTGCCGATCGTGCCGGGCATCCTTCCGGTCACCAATTTCGCCCAGCTCAGGCGCATGGCGACGACATGCGGCGCGTCGATCCCGGCGTGGATGGCGGCGCATTTCGACGGCCTCGACGACGATCCCGACACACGCCGCCTCGTCGCCACGTCGCTTGCCGCCGAGCAATGCCGCCGGCTGCAGGCGAACGGCTGCAACGAGTTCCACTTCTATACGCTCAACCGCGCCGACCTGATCGTCGCGATCTGCCACCTGCTCGGCGTGCGCGCACCGAGAGCCGCCGCGGCGTAGGACGGGAAATGACCCACATTCTCGACTACCTCGCCGATCGCGTGCTGCTGTGCGACGGCGCAATGGGCACCGAGGTCCAGGCTCAGAATCTCGACATCGTCCATGACTTCCACAATCACGAGAACTGCACCGAGATCCTGACCGAGAGCCGGCCGGATCTGGTGCGCGAGATTCACCGCGGCTATCTCGCGGCCGGCGCAGACGCGATCCAGACCAACAGCTTTGGCGGCTCGCCGATCACGCTCAACGAGTTCGGCATTGCCGACAAGGCATTCGCGCTCAACAAGATTTCGGCCGAATTGGCGCGCGAGACGATCGCCGAATTCGCGCCTGACGGCCGCACGCGGTTTGTCTTCGGCTCGGTCGGGCCGGGCACGCGGCTGCCGAGCCTCGGCCATGTCGCCTACCAGCCGCTCGAAGACGCGCTGGCCCGGCAATGCGACGGTCTTGTCGCGGGCGGGGTCGACGCGATCCTGATCGAGACCTGCCAGGACCCGCTGCAGATAAAAGCGGCGGTCAACGGCGCCAAGCGGGCGCGCGCCTCTGCCGGCAAGGACATCCCGATTTTTGTCCAGGTGACGGTCGAGACGACCGGCACCTTGCTCGTCGGCGCCGACATTGCCGCGGCGGCGACGATTATCGGCGCGCTCGACGTCAACGGCATCGGCCTCAACTGCGCGACCGGGCCGCGCGAAATGGCCGAGCACGTCAAATGGCTCGGCGAGAACTGGCCAAGACTGATCTCGGTGCAGCCCAATGCCGGGCTGCCCGAGCTGGTCAGCGGCCGCACGCAATACCCGCTGTCGCCGCAGGAGCTGGCGCAGTGGCTCGAGCGCTTTGTGCTCGAAGACGGCGCCAACATCGTCGGCGGCTGCTGCGGCACCCGGGCCGAGCACATCGCCGCGCTCGATGCGATGCTGCGGCGTATCGGGCGGGATCGGCCGCGCCCGACGCCAAAGCGCCGCAGCCCGATATGGACGCCGTCCGTCGCTTCGCTGTATGGCGCGGTCAGCCTGCGCCAGGAAAACGCCTACCTGTCGATCGGCGAGCGCTGCAACGCCAACGGCTCGCGCGCCTTCCGCCGGCTGCAGGAACAGGGCGATTGGCACGGCTGCGTCGAGATGGGCCGCGAGCAGGTCAAGGAGGGCTCGCACACGCTCGACCTATGCACCGCCTTTGTCGGGCGCGACGAGGTCGCCGACATGACCGAGGCGGTGACCCGGATGCGCGGCGCGGTCAACGCTCCGCTCGTCATCGATTCGACCGAGTACCCGGTGCTCGAAGCCGCAATGAAGCTCTACGGCGGCAAGCCGATCATCAACTCGATCAATTTCGAGGACGGCGAGGAGGCGGCGCACAAGCGGCTGGAGCTGGCGCGGCGCTTCGGCACCGCGGTCATCGCGCTGACGATCGACGAGACCGGCATGGCCAAGGAGGTCGAGCACAAGGTTCGCGTCGCGCAGCGGCTTTACGATTTCGCATGCCGCGAGCACGGCCTGCCGCCCTCCGATCTTTTGTTC
>JAFAWI010000276.1 GCA_019241915.1 Alphaproteobacteria bacterium | reverse complement strand
CGTCTGCGCATTGGCGAGCTTGGGGTCGGCGCCGTGCGGGCCGCCGCCGATCTCGACCGTGCCGCCGCCGGCGTTGCCCTTGGCGTAGACCTTGGCGGTCGGCATCAGCGTCACGCTGTTGCCGGTGACGCTGACATGGCCGCCGGTCTGCCCGGCCTTCAGCCCCGAAACGCTGAGCGTGCCGTCGACCAGCGCGCCGTTGCTGCCGCCGTCGATCTTGATGTCGCCGATCGTCACGGTGCCCTGCGGGGTCGTCGTGCTGCGCGCCGCAATCGTGCCGCCGGCGTCGACCACGTTGGTCAACAGCCCCGCCACCGCGTCGGCGGTCAGCAGCACCGTGCCGCCCGGCGCGATGATCTGGCCGGTATTGGAGACGAGGCTCGCGACCTGCTTGCCGTCGGACCCGAGCGGCACCTGGCCGATGCTCTTGCCGACATCGAAATTGATCAGGCCGTCGCCATAAAAATCAAGCGTGTAGCTGTCGGCTCCTGCGAGCACGACGTGACCGAGCTTGGCCTGGATGATGCCCGAGTTGGCGACGCTCGGCGCGACCAGCGCGGCGAGCCCGTTCTGCGCGACCGTGATCGTGCCGGCGTTGACGACGCGGGCGTTGGGGTCGCCCGGCTTGTCGAAGTGCAGTTTGCCGGCGAGGAAATTGGCGTCGGAAATGTCGCTCGGCGTGACGATCAGGCTGTTGGCGTCGACCTGCGATCCTTTGGAAAAGAAGACGCCCGAAGGGTTTACCAGGATCAAGTTGCCGTTGGCGCTGAGCTTGCCGGCGATCGTCGACGGCGCGCCGGGGCCGACTCGGTTCAGGGTCGTGGCCGACGAGGACGGCTGGACAAATGTTGTTTTCTCGCCGGTTGCGATATTAAAGCTCTGCCAGTTGATGATCCCGTTCGGCGTCGATTGGTTGATCTGCAGGCTCGACGCGTCGGGCATCGTGATCGCAATGCCGCCGGCCGCGACGCTCGGCCCCTGCGGGTTGGCCGCAGCCGTCCCGGCGCCAAGCGCCATTCCGGCCGCCAAAGCAAACGCGGTGCGGGTCAGCCGCCAGCCGCCTATCGCGGCCGCCGCGTCGGTATTCCTCAAAGAACCTGACAGCATGGGGGGCACTCGCTACTTCAGTAATGCGCGGTTACACGCGTAAAAAAGGCATATTCGGCTTCGACGGCGACGCTTAGCCCTTGGGGATGCGTCGTAAAGCGATGCAGCCCTTCGAGCTCGAGAAAAAGCCAGCTGGTCAAATCCGACCGTACCCCGAGCCCGGCCGAGCGAAGCGAAAAATCGAGGTCGCCCGGCCCCAGGTTGAAGGCGTGGCCGTAATCGAAGAATTGGTAGAACTGCGCCGGCAGCTCCAGATCGGGCGGCGTAAACGGCAGATGCACCAGCTTGACGTTTTCCTGCAGCTCGGTCGTCGAGCCGATCGCCTTGTCGCCGGTCACCTCGCCGTTAAAGAACCCGCGGCCGAACCGCGTGCCGCCGAGATAGAACTTCTCGCTGGTCGGCAGGATGTCGCGGGTGTACTGGCCGCCGACCGACGCCTTCAGCGCGATCGGCACATCGACCAGGGTAAACAGGTTCTGCACCCGCGTCAGGTCGCCCGCGACCTTGGTGAAGTGCACCACGTTGCCCGGCCGCGTGTCGCTGGTGCCGACCAGGCCGTGGGTCACCTTGATGTTGAGGCTGGTGGCCGCCGGCAGGTCGAAGAACAGCGCATCCTGGAGGTCGCCCGACGACCCGCCCCGCCACATCGTCAGGTGGCTGGCGCTGAACCCGGTGGCGCCCAGCGCGGCCAGCGTGATGTCGGTGTTGTAGGTATCGACATCGGTGTTGACAGACAGGTTGAAGCGGCGGCTGCGAAACACCGGGTACGACAGCTCGCCGCCGGCGATCGAGATGTCGCCGTTGAACCCGGTCGGCTTGAGGATGCCGCCGGGCTGGTTGTTGCCGTCGCCAAAAAAGACGTGCAGATGCAGCCCGTCCGCGGTCAGGAACGCGTCGCCGTTGACTTGGCCGAAGATCTGCTCGCGGTTGAGCGTCGAAAACAGCAGCGCTTCGAGCCGTTCGCCAAAATTGGTGAACGAGTTGGTCGCGCCGCTCAGCAGCATCTCGTTCGGCCCCGCCTCGTGCGAGCCGCGATTGTCGTAGGTGGCAAACCCGCTCAGCGATTTGCGCGACAGCTGGGCGATCAGCTGGATGGCGCCCGGCTCGCCCGATTCGCGGCGCAGCACGGCCTTGACGCTGACCCCCGGAACGTCATTGGCGAGGAGCAGCGCCCGCTCGAGATCCGCGTTGTTTACCGGACGCTTGTCGGTAAGTTTGTTAAGCATCCTGTAAACCAGCGTGGCGGCCGGGCCGATATCGCCGTCGAGCTTGACGTCGCCGATGTAGCCTTCGACCGCCTGGATCACAAAAACGACGCGGCCGTTATTGCCCTTTTCGAAGCTGCCGCGCACCACGGTGAGGATATAGCCGTCCTCGCGATAGCGGGTCTGCAGCCCGCGCACGATTTCGTCGAGCTGGATGCGCGGCACCGCAGCCCCGACCGCCCCGGCATATTCGGCTCTGAGCGCCCCCGCGTCGTAGACCGTGACACCCTGAATGCGGATCTCGTCGACCCGCACCGGTCCGCCTTCGGGCGGCTCGACGGCGCCGGCGCTCGGCGGTGGCGTCGGCGGCAGCACCTGCGGCTGTTCGGGCGGCAGCACGCGCTCGGTCGGCGGCGCCTGCAGCGGCGCGCTGACGCTCGGCGGGATGATCGGCGCCGCTCCGCCCCCGGGCGGTACGGCTTGCGCTAACGCCGGCATCGCCCAGACGGGCAAAGCCGCGCCCGCAACCACCAGCGCGGACACAAGCCTTCGGAGCGACGACGAGGCGACATTCAACGTCCAGCTCGCCACCGCCTCCCCGCCCCCCAGAAAGACGTCATTTGGCGCAAATCCCCTGCACACGGGCGCCCTCTCGCGACCCCCCACAAAGAGGTTCGCCCAGGCCTTTATATCATACCTTTAGGGTCTGCCCAGCACCAAGATCAAATTATCGCCTTGCGCGATAAGCATAAAGGGCATTCGCTTTAAGGATGCGCCGGATGGGCCATAACACCCGCCGCCCCGACGCCGGTGCTGCGGCGCCTGCGATTCGCCTTGGGGTGGCTTTCCCGGCACTTTAAGAATAAGCTCCTGCATGCGTGTAAAGGCTGCTGTTGCGCGCAACTTTGGGGATATGACCGCACATCGGTTGCAGGATATGACGGTACATCGGCCCGCGGCTCCGCCACCGGCCCGCCGGTTTGGCCCCTCGGCGCGCTCGCAATTGAGTTGCGGCGATGGCCCGAAGCGGTCAATCATCCGGTTGCGACGGCTCTCGGCCGCGGCGTGCCGGGAGTTGAACCGGCAGCGGCGGCCGCGATTGCCGCTGCCTTGCTGATGTGCCATTAACGCGAATGCCGCCCGCCGCGCACGACCACGACCACGAGCGAACCATCGTCGTCCGACCGCCAAGCGAAGCAACGCTGCGGCCGGGGGCGAAGATTCTCAACGATACCTACATTATCGAGTCGGTGCTCGGCCAAGGCGGCATGGGCGAGGTCTACAAGGCCGAGCACATCGAGCTTGCCGCCAAACGCGCGATCAAGATCATCATTCCGCAATTTGCGCGCGACCCGCAATACGTCTCGCTGTTCATCGAAGAAGCGCGCAAGCTCAGCAACGTCTACAACGACGCGATCGTCCGCTATTACGAATTCTCGCGCGACGAGGCGGGCGCGCGCTATCTGGTGATGGAATATGTCGACGGGCCCTCGCTGGCGACCGTCATCCGCTCGCGCAAATTCAAGCCGCCCGAGGTCGTGCGCCTGCTGGAGCGCATCGGCTACGGGCTGACCGCCGCCTACGAGCAGGGCATCAAGGCCCACCGCGACCTGTCGCCCGGCAACATCATCCTGCCCAACGGCGATGTGAACCAGGCCAAGGTCATCGATTTCGGCATCGCCAAGGCCGAGACCGGACGCGACCCCACGGCGCTGAGCGATGGCGCCGGCAAGGAGCAGTACAAGTCGCCCGAGCAGAACGGCATGTTCGGCGGCGCGGCGGCGGTCGATCAGCGCTCCGACATCTACAGCCTGGGACTGGTGCTGGCCGCCGCCGCGATCGGCAAGCAGCTCGACATGGGTTCGGATATGGCGAGCCGGTACATCGCGCGGCAGAGCGTGCCCGATCTGAGCGCATTGCCGGCGCGGTTGCGCCCGCTGATCGGCTGGATGCTCGAACCGAACCCGGAAAAGCGGCCGCAGACGATGCGTGCGCTGCTCGAGGAAGTGGCGCTGATGACCGACGTGCCGACGCGGCTCGGCGGATCGGCGGCGCCAAAAGGCGATGGCGCGTCGGTGACCGCACCGGCTCCGGCGGCGCCGCGTCTGCCGAAAATGCCGCTCGAGGACGAGCCTTCGCGGCTCAACCTGCGGCTCCTGGCGATGATCGGCGGCGGCGTGCTGGCCGCGGCCGCAATCGTCGGCGGTGCGGTCGTGCTGCTGCGGCCGAGCCCGCCGACCGCCGACAGCGTGCGCGCCGAGGTCGCGGATGCAGTCGCCGGCTATCGCTGCGCCGACGTCGTCTACGCCGTCGACGCCGATCGCGTGGCGACGCTGAGCGGCTATGTCTCGACGGAAGAAGACCTCAAACAGCTCAAGCAGCGTGTCGAGAATGTCCGCGGTCTCGGCGGCTCGACCATCAACATCCGGCTCCGTCCCTGGCCGTACTGCGAGGTGAGCGCGGTGCTGAAGCCGATTGTCGGCGCCGGGGGACCGACGGCGCCGGGGCTGACGCTGGCATCCGCCGACAGCGTCGCCCGCCTTGGCGCCCCGCTCGCGCTCGACATCCGCGCGCCGGCGTTCGACGGCTATGCCTATATCGACTACTACAACACCGGCGGCGAGGTCATGCACCTGTTTCCGAGCGAGAAGGACCCGCTCAATTTCCGGCCGGCGCGCAACAACTTTGTCGTCGGCCGGCCGCCGCAGGTCGGCATGCGCGGCTGCTGGGTACTGAGCGGCGACACCGGGCAGCAATTGGTCACCTACATCGCCTCGACCGATGCTTTATTCCCGGGCCCGCGCCCGCCGCGCGAAGAAGCCAAGGATTACATGAGCGCGCTGGCCGAGGTTGTGACGGGCGGCGGCGGCCAGGTCGCCAAGCTGCTGTTCTTCGACTTGCAGCCGGCCGACGGCGAGCGGCGAACCGACGCGAGCTGCGCCTCGAATTGATGCGCCGAGGCCGGGACGGCAGCGGCGGGGCGGTGCCTTGGCCGCGCCGCGGCGCGCCGGTCAGCTCGCTTGGTTCACCACGACGACGCGACGGTTCTCGGCGCCGCGCGGGTTTGCCGGGTTGGCCAGGTCGCAATAGCCGAACCCGGCGATGCCCAGCTGTTCCGGCTTCATCCCGCCCTGGTGGGTCAGATAGTCCTTCACCGCCTCGGCGCGCGCGCGCGACAGCTCCTGGTTGTAGGCGAAGCTGCCGGTCGAGTCGGTGTGGCCCTCGATCAGAAATGTGTTGGTCGCGGGGAAGTCCTCTTTGAGCGACTTGCCCAAATTCTGCAGGGTCGCCATCGATTGCGGCTGCAGCCGCGCCGAGCCGAATTCGAAGACAATGGTCGGCAGGTTGACGGCGGCCTTGGGCTGTTCGGCCGCGCGGGCCGCGCACCCCGGCGCGGCGACGACCGGCCGGATCCGCTGCGGGGCTTCTTTTGCCGCCATTCCGCTGGCCCCGGCGCTGGGCAGCGAGGTCGGCGTCGCCTGGCGCGCCGGCGTCGCCAGCGGCGCGGTTCCCGGCGTCGGCAGGCCTTGATCGCCGCTCTGCATCGCCGGCGGCACCGCGCGCAACGCGTTGGTGATCTGCGATTGTGTCGGCGCGGCGCTCTGAGCGAGGGCCGGTGCGGCCAAGCCAAGCGCGCATCCGACGGTGAGAATCATTGCAGGACCGGCGTTCATCGTCGCTCTCCCTCTATGCGCGGCCTGCGCCCCCGCCGCCGGACGCGGCTCCCGCTGCGCGGGTCCGCCGGAAGCGGCGGCGCAGGCGCCGCCAAACATAAAAAAAATCGGCGCGCCCAAAACCGGTTGGGCGCGCCGATCCACTCCGTCCGACTTGGTCGGGTCAGGCGGCCTTGTTGACCACCACGACCCGGCGATTCTCGGCGCCGCGCGGATCCGCCGGGTTGGCCAACCCGCAGTAACCCATCCCGTCAACCTGCAGCTGATCGGGCTTCAGCCCCATTTGCTGCACCAGGTAGTCCTTCACCGCTTCGGCGCGCTGCCGCGACAGCTCCTGGTTGTAGGCGAAGGTGCCGGCGGCATCGGTATGGCCTTCGATGACGAACGCGTTGCTCGCCGGGAAGTCTTCCTTGAGGGCCTTGCCCAGATTGTTCAGCGTCGCCATCGATTCGGGCCTCAGCTGGGCAGAGCCGAATTCGAACGTGATCGAGGGCAGCGATGCGGCCGGCATCGGCTCGTTCGCCGCGGCCATGCAACCGGGCAGTTGCGGCGCCGGCATCGACACCACCGGAGCAGCGGCCGGCGAGCGCGGGCGCGGCGCAGGCGCCGCCTCGGGCATGCTCGACAGCGACGTGTGCGTCACCTGGCGCGGCGGCGGCGACTGTGTGATCGGCGAGGTGCCCGGTGTCGGCAAGCCCTGATGCCCGCCGGCCAGCGCCTGCGGGATCGGCCGCAGCGCATTGGTGATGTCCTGTTGCGAGGGGGTGGCGCTCTGGCCCAGTGCAACCGGGGCCGCCAAGCTCATCGCGCACCCAAGAGTGAAAAAGGAAAGTCCCGCAGCGCTTTTCATGTTGATCTCCCACGACCTGGCGGATTGCCGACTGTTACGGATGCGCTAACCAAAAGGTTTCAGCCACCGAAGATTACGCTCCGGCGGCAAGGTGCTTGACTGCTATGCGACATCTCGGGGAACTCGTATAGCAGCTAAATTATGCTTCAAAACCCCGATATTCGGGGGGCTGGAATATCATTTGTGGCAAATTGTCGCAAGAGGAACGATAGAGGACGGTGTCGTGTTAACCGCATTTTTTTCGGACCCTGCCGCGCCCCAGCCCCGATCGCCGCGCCGCCCCCCGAACAAGGTGCGGCCGCTGCATGGCCAGGCGCTCGTGAACAGCGGGCATGATCGGCGGCCCGCGGCAAGTTGCAAAACAAGTCGCCGCCAAACTATTTTGACCGCGAAAGCGAAAACCGCACCGAACGCTGGCGACCACGGCGCATAATCGGAACGGGGATTACTACGCGGCGAACGGATGCAACGGGTTCTGCTCTCAGCGCTACTCGGGATGGCTGCCTGCCTGATCCAGGCGGCGATCCCGCCGCTGGCGAAGGCAAGCAACGCCGCCGGCGCCGCCGCCTTCGCCCAGGGCGACTTCGCGCGTGCCGAAGCCGAATGGAAACCGGCCGCCGAGCGGGGCGACGCCGAAGCCCAGTTCGGCTTGGGCGAGGTCTACGAGCAAGGCAAGGGCGACTATCGCAACGCCGACCGCTGGTATAGCCGGGCGGCGGAACGGGGCAACCCCGACGCCAAATACCGGTTGATGCTGATCTGGATGGCCGGCAACACGCAGTTCCAGCCCGATCTGGGCAAAGCCTATGGCTGGATGCTGCTGACCTCGGAAGAGAGCGGCCAGCCAAAGAGCTTTGGCGAGGTGCGCCGTCAGCTCGAAGCGGTGACGAGCGACGATACCCGCGCCGCCGGCCGCAAGTTCGCCGAAGCCTGGCGCGTGGCGCATCGGCCGCCAACGGCCCCGGCACCCGCCCCGCCGCCCGCCGCCGGCGATCAAGTCGCCGTCGCCACCCCACCTGCCCCGCCGCAACGGCCGATCGCGCCTGCTCCGGCACCGGAGCCCGCGCCGCCGCCGGCTCCCGGACCGCAGGCGTCGCTGCCGCAGACGCCGCCGCCGGTCCCGACACCGCTGCCGCCCGCGCCGCCCACCAAGCCCGAGCCGCAGGCCTCGCTGCCGCAGACGCCGCCGCCGGTCCCGACACCGCCGCCGTCCGCACCGCCCGCCAAGCCCGAGCCGCAGGCCTCGCTGCCGCAGACGCCGCCCCCCGCGGCCCCTGCACCC